>JBDGSH010000067.1:1701-6180 GCA_042217665.1 Candidatus Nanohaloarchaea archaeon | reverse complement strand
CCGCTCCCTGGTAAATGTCTTTGTAGTCCAGGTCGTGGTCGGTGAGCGTCCCGTCAAGGTTGAAGAAAACGGCACATGTCATGTTTCGGTGTTTACCGGGAAACAATTAAAACCTGCGGGTCGCAAGGAGAAGCTTCTAGAATGTTTATAAGCCTGTTATCAAAGTGATGAGATGATGTCCAGACCTCTCGGAGAAATGGATAAAGGCCAGAGATTCGAGATCGAGGACGTGGATGACGAGACGCTGAAGGCGAAACTCCTGCGACTGGGATTCATGGACGGAAGCGTCGAATGCCGCAGGAAGCTGAGGAACGGCCCGGTCGTGATAAGCCGGAACGGGACGGAACTCGCGCTTGGAGACTCCCACGCTCAGAAGGTAACGGTGGCTTCGGGGAGTGATTAGATGGCGACGGGAGAAAGCTCCGGAGAACCCGGGAACCTGCCCGAGGACACCGTGGCACTGGTGGGATGCCCCAACGTGGGTAAAAGCGTCGTCTTCAACCAGCTCGCCGATACCTACGTCGACGTCTCGAACTATCCCGGCACCACGATCGAGACCACGCTGGCGAAGTTCGACGGCTACAACCTCACGGACACGCCGGGAGTCCACGGAATCTCCTCTTTCAGCGAGGAGGAGGAAGTCGCGCGGGACATCGTTCTGGATGCGGAAAAAGTCGTTAACGTGGTGGACGCCACCAACCTGGACCGGGACCTTTTCCTCACCCTCCAGCTTATCGACATGGGTATACCCGTCGTGGTCGCGCTCAACATGATGGACGAGGCCGAGTCGGAGGGAATCGACATCGACGTCGACGCGCTGGAGGAGGAGCTCGGGGTTCCCGTCGTCCCGACCGTAGCCACCGAGGGAGAGGGCATCGATGAGCTGAAGGAAACCATAGAGGAGGCGGGCACCCGGGAGAATACACCGGTGGAGGACTGGTTCGATGAGGTCCCGGACGGTATCGATATCGGGAGGGCCAGGAAGACTCTCCTACTGGAGTCAGACGAATCGACGATCGAAGAGGTCGGAGACGAAGGGGAAGGAATTATTGATGGGGAGGAATTCGGGTACCGGGACGAAATCTACTCCGAACGGAGGGAACGGGTGAACGAGGTAACGGAAGAGGCCGTGTCCAAGGAGGAAGGAGAGAACCGGTGGAAGGAGAGGATAAGCGACCTGATGATACAGCCTCTGACGGGAGTCCCTATCGCCCTCGGGATACTGGGCACCATATACTTCCTGATAGGGGACCTGGTCGCCCAGCGCCTCGTGGATTTCCTTGAAACGGAGGTTTTCATCAACGCCTACAACCCGTTCGTGCGCAGCGCAGTCGGTTCCCTCATCCCTCCGGACGGTTTTACGGGAGCAGTCAGCTTCATACTACTGAACAGTAACCTGGGTCTTCTCACGGTGACAGTGCAGTACATCTTCGGGGTCCTGCTGCCGCTGGTGGTCGCGTTCTACCTTGCCATCGGGGTCCTCGAAGATTCGGGAGTCCTCCCCAGGATAGCGGTGCTGACGGACAGGGGGCTTTCGAAGATAGGTCTCAACGGGAGGGCGGTCATACCGATGATAGTCGGGGTTGGGTGCGTGACGATGGCGGTCATCACGACGAGGATGGTAGGTTCCAGGAGAGAAAGGCTTATCGCGACAGCGCTCCTGGGACTGGCTATACCCTGCTCCGCACAGCTCGGGGTTATAATGGGGATGCTCGGTGGACTAGGGGTGGGGTGGTGGTTCGCCTACGTTGGAATCCTCGTGACCGTGATGGGGGTGGCGGGAGCCGCGATCGACACTGTAATCCCCGGGGAAGCGGAAGGATTCATAACCGAACTCCCAAGGTTGAGAACCCCGAGGCCTTCCAACGTCCTCCGGAAAACCGTTGACCGGGTCAGGATGTTCCTGTCAGAGGCCGTGCCCCTGTTCGCCGTGACCGCGGCCGGGATCTCGATCCTCGACCTCACCGGTTTCCTCGAGATGATAGAGAGAGGGCTTGAACCTCTCGTGTCCCTGGTCGGGATGCCCGCAGGGTTCGGGGAGGTCCTCATCCTCGGGATCATACGGCGGGACTTCGCAGCCGCCGGGATGACCGATCTTGCCGTCTCACCGGCACAGACCTTCATCGGACTCGTCGTTATCACCCTTTTCGTGCCCTGCATACTTTCGATGACCATGATAGTGAAAGAAAGGAACCTGAAGGCGGGACTGCTGATGTGGACAGGTTCATGGGCCGTGGCCTTCACAGTCGGAGGAATCCTCGCGGGGGTTTTACTGTGAGATGCCCGGGATGCGGTTACGACTTCGACCTCTCGAAAGGACTGGAATGTCCCCGTTGCGGCGAAACCATCGATTGCGGCAGTCTCAGCTGTGATGAATGCGGCCTGTGTCCTTCACTAGGAGCCAAGGTCAGCAAATATCTGGAGAGATCGCAGGAGTAGAAAGCGCCCGAGCCAGGATACAATCCCTCCGGTAACCGTAACCGGTCATATACGTACTAATTCGGGCTGTCTATATTGTTTTCGAACGAATGAATATTATAAATCGTTCGGAGGTTCGAAGAAAAATGGTGAAAATACTCGAAGGAGCGAACGACCAGAGACTCGTCACGGTTCCGATGGAACTGGCGCGGGCGATGGATATAGATCACGGCCAGGAATGGGAGTGGGACGTGGTAGACAGCGACACGCTCCAGATACAGCGGAAGACAGAATAATTCTCCACGTCCTGAAAGAACTATATAGCCACCCACCCCCTCCACGTCCTTTCGTGTATTCGTGCAATTCGTGCAAAATTTTTCCGTTACTCCTACTCCTCCCTCTGGCGTCGATCTCCTCCCGAATCATCTGCCGGACATCCTCCGCCTCCCGTTCCTCGTCCTCCTCATCGTCTTCCTGCTCCGGTTCTTCCTCCAGCTTCTTCTCGATCCGTTCCTCAATAATCTTGTCGATGTCCAGATCCATTTGAATCACTTCCTTACACCGCCTTACCCCACGTTCGGCTCTACCGCGTTCGTGATGAACCGCCGTGCACGCTTCTCCAGCCTGTCCAGGTCGTTCTTCGAGATCTCAGTGGCACGGTACTCCATCGTGGATTTCTGCTGTTCCAGGTCGTTGATAGTGGTCCGGTATTTTGAGAGTTCATCGCTGACGTGCCCGTTCTCGTAGAGCCGCTGGAAGTATTCCGGGGCATGGCTGTGCCGGGTCGGTGTCTCATCCAGGTACTTCAGGCACAGCGCGTCATTTCCCCGTAGCACGGCACGGATGAGGAGGGAGGCCACCGTCCGGTTCTGAAGTCCTTCCTGCTTCGCTATCTCCGCCAGCTCCAGGAGATCCTGCACGTCCTGGACAGCGATTTCTACCTCTGGCCTCACAACTGCTCACCTGCGAGGTGTATCCATTCGTCCTGTACTCGTTCGGTGAACGCGGATTCGCGTTTCACGTCTCGTTCCCATTCTTCCTGATTGTACCAGGTGATGGAGAACGACACTTTAAGTTCTGAGCCGTGCGTTTCGAACATATCAGTTATGACCTGTTGCCCTTTCTCCGATAGGTCCTCCTTGTGGATTATCAGTATGTCAATGTCGGAATCGATCTGAGGCGCGCCGCGAGCCACTGATCCGAACAGGTAGGCGGCCACGATACTATTCTCGTATTCGGTATCGTCCAGCACCTCTTCTACGACTTCTTCCGCCGCTTTCCGGAGCGGTTTCGCGTCTATCTCCAGCAAGTCCTTCAGCGGCTCATAGTACGGGGAATCGGTGTTCACCTCGATGAGGTAGAGGTTGCCCTTCTTCTCCTTCTCCACCAGTCCGAGATCCCGGAGATCGTTCACCAGGTTCGTGACGTGTTGCCGGGACACGTCCTCCTCCACGCCGTCCACGATGTCGGAGATGGTGAGCTGCCTGTCCTCGTTCTCCAGGAGGTAGGCGAGGATGTCGTACCGCTTGTGGTTGAACAGGAGGCCGGTGAGCCTGTTCTGCCCGGCTTTCTCCGTAGGAACCTTTACCTTAGCCATAAACTCTTATTTTAGAGACTTAAATTTAAATAAGCAGTGTTTAAACTTTAGTTTTCACCGGATCTACTTAAATGTCTCCTCTCCAACAAACTGAATCCCAAGGTCTTCAGGGTTTGTAAAGGATTCAGAAGGGGAAAAGGGCACGCCCGAGCCGGGATTTGAACCCGGGTCATGACCGTGACAGGGTCACATGATAGGCCGGACTACACTACTCGGGCAGACGGTTTTACGAAGAAAAAGCGGTGGAATGAGGTTTAAATATGTGTTCTCAGTTCCCTGAAGTTCCGGAGCCAAGTATTTTCTCGGTCTTGTCCTCCAGCGGTTCCAGGCCGCGTTCATCCACGAGATCCTCGAACATCCCCTGTATTATCTGCCTCTTCGCCTCTCCCTCCCCAAGCCCGCGGCTTACCATGTAGAACAGGTCCTCCTCGTCCAGGTGGCCGGTCGCTGCCGCGTGCGTCGCC
>JBDGSH010000067.1:0-1601 GCA_042217665.1 Candidatus Nanohaloarchaea archaeon | reverse complement strand
CATGTAGAACAGGTCCTCCTCGTCCAGGTGGCCGGTCGCTGCCGCGTGCGTCGCCTCCACGTCGCTGTTATCGATGCGGAGCTGCGGGGTGGTGTCGGCCTCCGCGTCATCCCCTATCAGAACGGTTTCCTCGTTCTGGAAGCTCTCGGTCCTCTCCGCCTCCTCCTTGACCTCCTGGACACCCTTGTAGACCGCGCGGGATGATTCCATCGCCACGCCTCGGGCCTCTATATCGCAGGAGGTGCTGTCCGCCGCGTGAACCACCTTGACGGTGTGGTCCATGTGCTGCTGCCCCGAGGAGAGGAACGCGAGCGCGTGGTCCAGGGAGGAGTAGGAGCCGTCAAGTTTCGTTTCCACCGTGCTCTTGTACACGTCGGACCCGGTCGAAACCGTTGTCCAGTCGACATCC
Organism: Candidatus Nanohaloarchaea archaeon; assembly: GCA_042217665.1. Classification (GTDB taxonomy): domain Archaea; phylum Nanohalarchaeota; class Nanosalinia; order Nanosalinales; family Nanosalinaceae; genus JBDGSH01. The sequence continues at coordinate 1,192 of JBDGSH010000067.1, read as the reverse complement.
GCGTTCTCGCCGGCTTCAACCCGCCCCAGGCTGTGGCCGGCCGAGTCGCCGAGAGAGTTGACCCGGGTGTACTCCAGTTCCGCGCCGTCCCCGACGACCGCCTCCACGACAGCGGAATCAAGTTCGCCGCCTCCCATGTTCTCCTCAACTACACGCGCGGAGGCGCCCTCCCCCACGACGACGACCACGTGGTGAGGATAGAAGCCTTCCTCGAGTCTCGTCCTTATATTTACAGGTTCGGAAACAGTCTCCGGAATCCGGACGGTGACGGTGTCCTCGTCCGCGAGCGCCCCTAGGTGTTCCCCGACCAGGCCGTTCCTCTCCTTTTCAACAAGCTTCACGGCCCGGGACCCTCTTTCAACGGTCACGCCGTCCGGTGTTTCGACCTCCAAGGTTCCGGAGCCACTCCCCCGCTCGAACTCGGGGAACTCGGTCCACGTCCTTCCCGGCGTCCTGACGGATTCAGGCATCCTCTTCTCCCGTTCTTCACCGCTCATCCCAGGCTCCCCTCCATCTCCAGCTGTACCAGCCTGTTGAGTTCCACGGCGTATTCAAGGGGGAGCTCCTCCGCGATGGGCTCGACGAAGCCCCGGATTATCATCTCGGCCGCTTCCTCCTCCCCGATGCCGCGGGACATGAGGTAGTGTATGGCCTCGTCGTTGAGTTTACCGACGGTTCCCTCGTGCGACACGTCGACTTCGTCCTCCATAACCTCCACGAACGGCATCGTGTCGGAACGGGACTCGTCGTCGAACATCAGCGCGTCGCAGTCCACGTTCACAGAACTTCCCTCCGCCCCCTCGTGAACCCTTACCAGGCCCCGGTAGTTGGACCTTCCACCGTTCTGGCTGATGGACTTGGATTCGACGGTCGAATGGGTGTCGGGTGCGAGGTGATGGATCTTCGCGCCGGTGTCGATGTCCTGGCCCTCCCCGGCGAATCCTATGGTGATGTGGTTGGCGCGGGCTCCCTCCCCGACCAGGTAGGAGGACGGGTAGAGCATCGTGACCCTGGAACCGAGCGAGCCGGAAACCCACTCCACGGTCCCCCCGGATTCGACGATGGCGCGTTTCGTGTTCAGGTTGTACGTGTTCTTGCTCCAGTTCTGCACCGTCGAGTACTGGACGTGCGCGTCCTCGCCCACGAAAACCTCCACCCCTCCCGCGTGCAGGTTGTGGCGGGAGTAGCGCGG
>JBDGSH010000066.1:0-2682 GCA_042217665.1 Candidatus Nanohaloarchaea archaeon | reverse complement strand
CTCTTTCAGGGAAAGCCTCATCTGATTTTGAACCAGAAGAGTTTGTCTGGATTGCAGTCATCGCAGCAATCCTCAGCTTCTCAGGAATGATACTCACGTTTATCCAATAACTTTCTGTACTACTCTACTACGAGTGAAGCGGATAAATCGTAGAAAAACTGCCGAAACTCTTCGTAGAAGTCTCCAAAACCGTTTTATCATACTTCTCAGGCAACGCAGAACTCGAAAAGAACTCAAAACCTACTTCCCATCAACCTTCACAGCCTCCAACCTGAAATCATAACAACCCTCATGAACCCAAACCATCTCACCAGCCTCATCAGACACTTTACACCAGTTATCAGCACCTCCCAAAACTAAAACAACCCCACAGAAGCACTGTCAAACCAACAGCTCAAATTACAGATTTCAACACTCACACCAAAACAAATAACAGACAAACCTTAACCACCTTCCGCCCACAGAAACACGAGAAGAAAAACTCAATCGGTCTCAAAACCAAAAAATAGCGGAAAATTCCTAAATTAGAGTTTAAAGAGAAATTAGCAGGACTAAAAGACTTTAATAGGATTTCAGTATTAAAAATTAGTCTACAAATTATTTTAGCAGACTTAACAAGGAATTAACTATTTTCAATATTTCTTAGCACAAATTATCATTTTCTTTCCCTTGTTTAATTTCTTAAAATACATATAAGGGCTAATACAATGAAGGAGTGAAATCTGGCAGTCTAAATTCTGTAAAATATGGTAAAAGAAGTTAGCTGAGTAAATTAAAGTTTAAGGTTGCTTCTAAGTTTTCTCGGCCAATCCCTTTCTTTATCGAAATCGTTTTATGATGATTTATAGATATTTAAATCTGTGGTAGAAACTTATCTTTATGTCTGAACTCGCTCTACCTCAGGCCTACTCTCCAGAAAAACACGTTGAAGCACTCGAAAACCTCGTGAACAAATACGACAAAGATGGCGAGGCTGTGAAATACTCTGACGCAGCTATCGATATGGACTCTAGTAGCTGCTCCTCATGTCTTAGTTTTTGGGCTGACTTAGACTTAATCGAGCCGGAGAAGCAAGGATACTATGTGCCAAATCAGAGTACCTCCGACCTTATAAACCAGTTTGGAGAGGCCAAACAGAGAGCCAAAGAAAAAGTTGTAGAAAAGCTCCAAGATGATGAGATATACGAAACTCTTGAATTCATCGTTGAGAACCGTGAGTTCGATCTAGACAAGCTCGCCAGAGAAGTTGGAAGTAAAGTAGGCGTTAAGGAGGACAATGTCAACCGTTTAGAAAGGTACATTGAGATATTGGTGGAGCTTGAAGTTCTAGAAATAAATGAAGAGGGAAAAGTAACTCTTCCGGAGGAAGAAACTACTGAAACCCAAAGTTCACCCGTTGATGCAGGAAGCGAAGAAGACAAAGTTATAGAAAGAGAGGAGAACCCAACCAAACAAGCCAGTTCTTCCATAAATATCGAAATAGCTATGGATGTAACCGACATGGATACTGATGAAATTGAAGAAAAGCTACAGAAGCTCCAGGAACACTTAAACTAACAGAATGACAGACCTCTCTCTACATTCTCGTGTCGTCAAGCCAGCCGTCCTGATGGAGGCGACGTTCGGCCTTTCTCAGGCTCCTAAACCTTTAGAAGAGGAAGAAATCTCCCGCTTTATAGATAAGAACAGTCGATATGCTCGAGCTGCGTTAAATCTCGGCACAGAAATAGAGATAATTCAAGAATCCAAGCAAGGATATGAGATAAATCCTGAAATAGAAGAAGAGGTGAGGAAGTCTCCCCCAGATCAACGGTTCGCAATATTGAATAAATATGTTCAACGATACGAACCCTTTACTGCTTTTTTATCTTTTTTAACTAAAGGATATTCCTCTGACAGAGCGGCTGTACAAGTGGATGTCCTATATGATTTAGGCATGAGTGAGGAAAAATTAGAAAGACAGTTCGTGAATCTTGGAGTTTACACCAACCTCCTTGAGAAGACGAATGAAGACGTAACCGTTAACGTTGAAGAAAATCCTCTAACTGATGAATATATACAAGACTTAGAAATAGCATTAAAATCAGAAGCGGCAGCACGTGTTTTCCTTGAGGACCGCATAGGAGAAGATATTATTGCATACATGAACGATGAAGACATTGAGGAGTTAGTGACTGCGCTTCTGGAACATAGAAGCAATCCTCGAAACGCCATCTCAGCAGCAGGTAGAGCTGTAGAAGATTTTCAAAGAGAAATTGGAGATGACCATGGCATTGAAGGAAACTATAGTGGGGCCTCCGGGATAGGTCAACTTGCAGATGAACTCCACAGGGAAAGCTGGTCCATGAAGCGTCAATTGCATGGAGGAAAATATCTTGGCGGTATGCGGAATCCCAGCGGCGGCCACGGTTATAACCCAGAAACTTTAGAGCGGTGGGAAGTGAACCCTGAAGTGGCACTTGACTATATACTTGCCTCAATTCATTATATCAGGAGCCTATACCGCATTTCTGTCGACAATAGACAGGTTCTCTAAAACAGCTCCTTCAATTTTTATCTTTAAATTAACTTGCAATTCCATGCAAGTGTTTCTTAAATGTTTGCAGGAATGTGCAAGTATGGAAATCTGTAAGGCTCTTTCGGATCGGACCCGGTTTCAGATGTTGAGGATACTGCTGGAAG
>JBDGSH010000065.1:0-4111 GCA_042217665.1 Candidatus Nanohaloarchaea archaeon | reverse complement strand
AGCTCTTCAAGCTTTGTAGCCTTTATTAGGGTTAGCAGTATTTATAAGGCTAACATTTTGCTGGGACAATCAAATCGAATGCGGAGGACATCCAAACCAAAAAGAGTTTTAAAATTTGTCATTGTCATATAACAATAAAAAGTTATGGCTTCTGAAGCTATTGAAGATTGGTCTTTTGACTCACTGGAGGCTGAGCAGCAGATAGGATATGTTCTTAACGCCTCGAATATCCAGCCAGAGACTGCTGACGGGTATGTAGAGCTGCTGGAGCAAGGGTTAGGGGCCGAGAAATACTCTGAAATATACAGGAAAGGTTTAACCAACGTAAGTTACCATCTTCTAAACAACCTGCTAGATATAGATTCTGGTAGCAGGGTCCTGGATGTAGGGTGCGGGGTAGATGCGCCTCTCTATAGGGTTCTGGAAGAGGAGCTTGATAACTTCGATTATACAGGTGTGGATGCGGTCTCCGAGATTGTTGAGGAGAATAGAGAGCAGTTCCCTGATGCTGAATTCTTGGATGTTACTGTGCCATATGATATGGATGAAATTGAGGGCGGGTATGACCAGGTAGTCTTCAGCCTATTTTTCGATGCTTTAAACAAGCCTGAAACCGCCTTAACATTGCTTCAAACAGATAACTTGCTTGAACTAGGAGGTGAGGTTACAGCAACTCTATCAAGTTCAAGAGAGGAGGAAATCAGTTTTATCGCAGATACACTCGCCTCGATGGGCTACCACACCAAACCAGGCCGGTACAGACTCGATCTGAAAGAAGGTGAGAGTGAGTCAACCAAGTACTTCTACGTATTGAGAACAAGGAAAGACATGGAGACCGATTTCAGTGAATGGGAAGAAGATTTCGAAAGATGCTGTGATTTACGGAAAAAAGATCTGGAGGATTTAAGCAAAGAATATCTGGAAAAGGCCGCAGAGGATCTCAAAGTGATGCAGAGCCAGAATAGATTTCCTAGGAGGGACCGCCATTACAACGCCGATTACCTGCGTTCATCTCTAGAATCTACCGGTGTTGAGGATACTGAGTGGGCAATGATTAAGTTGAATCTGTTGAGAAGCCGCGGTTCCGTAAGCCTTGAGGATAGTCCAGAAAACGAGGAAGTCATCAGCTGGATAGAAGAAATACTTCCGCAGGTCAGGGTGGAAAAGCAAGAGGAACAGGGTAATTCGGAGGTCAAAATCCTCCAGATTTAGGGTGTTTCTATGAGGCTAGAGAAAGATTTCTTTGAGAGAACACCGGAAGAAGTGGCGTGTGATTTACTCAACAGCTATGTGGTTAGAGAGGATGCCGGCCAAATAAAGGCGATGATAACGGAGACCGAGGCATATAGAGGGAGGGGTAGAAGTGATACGGGTACAATGTCGGAAGAGGCGGGCACTTTCTATATCTATAATCTTCGGGGAAACCCTACGCTAAACATCACTACCGGAGAAGAGGGCGATCCTGAATGCGTATTGGTGAGAGAGGTAGAGATAGACGGGCAAAAATATGGACCTATACAGACAGCGGATGAGCTGGATATAGGCTGGGACTGGGATGGCGAGAATGTTTCTGGAGAAGGCCTTTATTTTGATGACGGAATTTTCCATGAAGAAGTTCTAAATCAGGAAAACTGTGCGGGTCGATGGAGCTTGGAGGGGTAAGATATGTCTGCTGAAACCCGGAATTGGACTAACAAAAGCGACGAAGAAGTAGTTGAATATGCAGAGAATGAGGAATATGTCGGTATGTCTCCGTCTGAGATTTATGAGAAGGATCGAGGATTTTACGGCGTTTTATGGGAGCGAGATCTTCTTGATAGAGTAGCTGACAGAGAGGTTATGAACTGGAGCAGTAAATCTGACACTGAGATTCTTGAATATGCAGAGGAAAACGATTTGGCGGGATTATCGCCCACGGAGTTGTCAGAGAGGGAGCCAGGCCTGTATAATCATATTCTGAACGAGCGAGAGGAGCTTCTGGAAGAGATAGTTGAGAGAGAGCTATCTAAAACTGAAAGGTTAGATAGGCTGAGTGACGAAGAGTTGATTGAATACGCAGAGGAAAGAGGTTATATAGGTTTCAGCCCCACGGAAATGAGTAGAGAGGATTCGACGTTCTATGGCTATATAAACCGGGAGAGAGCAGATATTAGAGATGAAATTCTGGATATAGAACACCGGAACTTGAAAGGTATGACCGATGAAGAAATCCGAGAGTATGCTGAGAAGGAGAATTATGTAGGCTTACAGCCTAGTGAACTAAGTAAGGAAGATGGAAGCTTCTATCAGGAGTTGAGGAAGAGAGATATGGCTGAAGATATTCTTGAAAAGGGTCAGAGATGGTTCTCTAACTGGAGTGATGAGAGAATAATGGAGTATGCGAGAGAAAATGACTTAGTAGGATTGAGTCCTAGAGAGCTGTCAGAAGAAGACGGAGGTTTCTATAATCATCTACGTAAAAACCGTGAAAATGGAGAGAAACTTCTAGATGAAATCGTGGAGAGGGAAAGGCGCATGCAAAGAGATTGGGGGGAGATGAGTGATGAACAGGTTATTGAGGAGGCTAGAGAGCAGGATTTAGTTGGTGTAACACCTACTGAAATTCGCAGAAAGGACACGCAACTTGCTGACCAGCTGGTAGAGAGAGGAATTCAGGATCAGGTAGCTAAGGGAGGGAGGAGAAACTTTGAAGACATGAATATAGATGAAAAAATAGAGTTCGCCGAAATGCAAGGTTATGTTGGGATGACCGCCAGCGAGTTACATGAGGAAGATCCAAGTTTTTATAGTAATGAAGTTATGGAGTCAGAAGAATTGCGTGAAGCGATACTTGAAAGCCCATATAAATGTAATAATTATTGGGAAAGTGACGAAGGTTTTGAAGAAGCACAGCGAAGAGTGGCTCACCATATAGAGAATGAGGGCGAGTTACCGAATGCCGAGGATATGAATGATATATCCAATGCTGCCAGTAATGGCAAATTTGAAGATAGAGGTATAGAGAGTTTTGGCGATTTTCAGGTTGAAGTATTGGTAGATCATCTAGGGCCTGTAGTTCAGGAAAATGAATTCAATGATTATCATTATCACGGATACTTGATTAGGGATCGGATGTTAGAGCGCGACTTAATTACGGAAGTTGATGAAGAAATGTATGTTACAGATGAGGAGCTTCTAGAAGTTTTTAACGGGACGGATAAGGGCACAGCAGAAGCTGAAGGTGGAGTTGAGGATAAAGAGTTCTCTCCGCCCTCTGAGTTTGCAATGTTCACTGAAGATGCCGAGGGTGAAGTTGAATTTTTAGGATGGATTGACTGAGATTTCAAAGATTATTCCCTATTGGAATGATTTTGGTCTTGGATTTCGGTACGTATCACGTGAAAAACCGCAAATTATTTAACACTTTCATCACATTTTCATCATATAAAGGTGAGAATCTGAAATGGCGAGGATAAGCGTGGAAGTACCGGATAGTTTGAAGGAAGAGATAAAGGAGACTGCGGAGAGGAAGAACTTCAAGAACGCCTCCGAGTACATCCGGCAGGCTCTACGGGAGAAACTGGAGGAGGACAACGAACTCGACCCGGAACTTCTTCTGAGAGCGTTGAAGCTGAAACAGGGCGATGTGGAGACAAAGCCGCTAGAAGAGGTTAGAGAGGAGATCACCTAGTGGTCGAAATATCGGGCGAAGCCATGGAAGACTTGAAAGGCTTCGATTTAGAGGTTAGGGAAAAGCTCTTGGACGAAATAGAGGAAAGGCTGGAGAATGACCGCGACCAGGAAAACATCAGCTATATCAACAAGCCCGAGTTCGGAATCGAATTCCAGAGGCTGAAACTTACAGAGAACGATCTGAATCACAGAGTATATTTTGATTATGAGGACTCGGAACTAGTAGTATTTGCTGTTAGACACCGGAATTACGCCTACTCGACCCGGGATCTGGGAGAAGTGGAAAGGCGGTTAGGCAATATAGACAGGGATTGAGAAGAAATGATAGGAATTTCTATCAAACGTTAGTTTTTGCTAACACTGTATGTTCGTTTATCAGTTCTCCACTCTTTCCTTGAACTCTTCGGCGTCGATATCGCTCCAGGAACCGGCGGCTTCA
>JBDGSH010000064.1:0-2686 GCA_042217665.1 Candidatus Nanohaloarchaea archaeon | reverse complement strand
GGATCGTCACTTCCTCTAAGAAAGGCCAGAACTACATGCGAGCCGTCGAAATAGCCAAAGAAAAACTGGAGGAACACTGCAAAGACGTCTACGTATTCGTAGAAGACCGGATATTCGAAAGCGACTACAAAGGCTACGACATAGACATCTACGTCAACTGCGCATGCCCCAGAATGACCAAAGACTGGCAAGACCTCGCCCTCGTATCTCCTGATGCGCTCGAAGTACTGGAAGAAGTAGAAGTCGAACAGGAAGAGTAATTCCCTATTTCTGCCAGTACTCTTTCTCAATCAAGGCCTCTCGATCGCTGACTTCCTTCTTCTCACGAATTAACTCCTTGATCTCTTCCTGGCCCTCTGTAAAACCGATCATGACAGCACCCACTAACCTATCGTCTTTGAAGAAGAGTCTTCTGTACTCGTCCTCGCTGTACTTTCTGGAGACTGCGTCGCCGCTCCAGTCGCCGATTGCGAGGAACTGTTTGTCGAAGTGGCCGACGCCGTACGTGTTAACAAACGTAAAAGGCTGTCTGGCTTCTTGAGAATCTGCCAACATGTTTTCAGCGGCGGTTTTACCCATCGCCTCGCTGTGATCCCAGGAACCGTTCACAACTCTTCTCTCGAAAACCGGCGAATAATACTCAACCATGTCTCCAGCAGCGTAAACACCGGTTTCAGACGTTTCCAGGAATCTATCAGTCTTTATCAGGCCGGAGCAGTTTTTCTCAACATCTATAAAACCTGAGTTAGGCGTATGGCCGATCGCAACAGGTACAACATCACATTCAAAGCTTTCACCGTCTTTGGTTTTAACTCTCCGGACTTCACCTCCTTCAGCCTCCAGTTCTTCTACTTCTGCGTCTGTAACAATGTTGACGCCTTTCTTCTTCAGTTTCCTGTGTATAATCTCCGCACCTTCCTGATCAAGACCTCGGTGCCACCACCTATCCGCTCTAATCAGGTAATCAACGTCGCATCCATGCTCGGCGAACACTGCAGCAAAGTCAATGCCTAAAAGACCGCCTCCGACAACAACAGCTTTTTCAACCTCTTCAGCCTGCTGCTTCAGCCTTTCCGCATCGTCTATGGTCCACATGTACTCGATGTTGTCAAAACCTTCGTCTTGCGGAAGGTTACGCGGTGAACCGCCTGTCGCGACCAGGAGCTTATCGTAGCTGTAGCTTTCTTCCTCTGTCTCAACTGTTTTTTCTTCTGTGTCGACTTTAACGGCTTTCTCGTCCAGTTTGAGTTCTATGTCTCTTTTCTCGTACCATTCTTGGTCGTGGACTCTGGTGTACTTCTTCGGCAACTTGCCTTTCATGTAGGTTTTCAGCATGATCCGGTTGTACAGCGGCTCCTCTTCATCGGTCAGAACAGTGATCTCTGCGTCGCTTTCCTCTCTCAGGGTTTCTGCGGCGGTCGCCCCTGCGATGCCGTTCCCGATTATAAGATATTGTGGAGGCATGTTCAGAAACTCCTCTCTAATTATTAAGAAGCCTTCTAGAATTCAGAACTGTCTATCCAATCAGTATCTTGACGAAGAGAATCTATATCATCATGAAGTGGAGATGGCAGTAGGTCTTCAAGTCTTCTTCTACCTTCCTCCAATTCCTCATCCGTGAGTCCTCTTTCCCTTCTATCGCCCCAAGGATCGTAAGAAAATAATCCAAATCTCAGGGCCACTATACCTCTCATTACGTCTTCTAGGTATTCTTTATCTAACTTTTGGCTAAACTCTTCTCCAAAATCAGAACGATCGCTTCTCAATAAGGCATATGTAGTAAGGAAATTACTCTGACCTCTTGCATCTACTATACCATCTTCTAATAGTTCCTCCGTCAACTCCTCAAAGTTTTCTCTTTTACCGATATAGGGATCATTCCCCGATCCTGATTCAGCAAAATCCGTCAAGATCAGACCATCGACAAAATCCAGACCACTCCAATACCAATCTCTTGCAATTGATATATCTGCGACCAGCATAGGCTCGTCAATACCACTAACGTATCTCTGTGCAACGTTGTATTTTACTCTATCAAAATTTGATAATACCGAGGCGAGAGCTTCATTTTTCTGCTCTCTATTCAAGGAGTCATATACTTCGCCCACAGCATTGACTACAGGAAGAGCAACATCTTCTCCAGGCTCAACGTAAGCACTTCCTTCTCTCGACCTGAAATCGTTTAGTCTATTCCTGTATTCATCACTTACAATCTCTCCTGCTCTCTCAGGATTTTCCTGCAGATGGTTTACAACCTCCATATCAGCTCCTGGCATAATATATTATAATCGCCTAAAATATTTATTATTCCGGGGAAACTACGACTCCAAATTAAAATAACCGAAACCCGGTTACATTGAGATTATTAAGATTTTAAATCCGATCGATCTCTAACTCCGGAACACCTAACTTAACCGTTTAAAAGAATTCCAGTCAAACAGCAAAATATAGGTCTGAAAGGCATTCTTTGAGTGCCTTAGATTGATCATACTCGGCAAAGTTAGCGGAGCTGGTGTAGTCTGGCCCATCATATCACCCTGTCACGGTGATGACCCGGGTTCAAATCCCGGGCTCCGCGAACTGGTTTTCTATATTTCTTCAGCTACTTTTTCCGCAAACTCTGACGTTGAAAGTTTCTCACCGCCGTCAATCTGTCGGTGGAGGTCGTAGGTGACTTTTCCGGAGC
>JBDGSH010000063.1:0-9776 GCA_042217665.1 Candidatus Nanohaloarchaea archaeon | reverse complement strand
TCGAACTCTCCGTTTATAAGTGTTACTGAAAAGTGGTTACATTCTGGAGGGAAAGAAGTAATAGGTCTCAGGCAGAAGGAAACAGACATGGAAAAGGCCAGGCTAAAGGAGAGATGGCCTGAAGCAGCGATAATCGGTGTTACAGCGTTCCTGTTCTGGATGAAGGGCCTCTTCGCGTTCCTCACCGTTTCAGATCTTGCAGGCAGGGACCTTGTCGGTAACTACGCCTTCACCTGGCTGATGAGGAGGAATCTGCTCCACGGCGAACTGTTCAGGTGGACGAACCAGTGGTTGCTCGGACTCCCCTCGTTCAAGCTCTACCCGCCGTTCTTCTTCCTCCTGACCTCCGGGCTGGACGTCGTAACAGGCGGAGTGGTGGGCCTGAAGGCCTGGTTCCTAACAGTCGTATTTCTGTCCGTATTCCTTACTCCTCTCACAGGTTACCTCTCCTTCCGGAAGCTCTTCGGGAAGAAGGAAGCGTTCTTCGCCGGGTTCTACCTGCTCTACTTCGTGTTCGTCTACCCGCCTGTATCTCAATCGTACCAGGTGTTCTCCACCGGACTGGTGGCGCAGGGCCTGGCCTTTCTTCTCCTTCTACCCGCTCTCGCCCTGATCCTCCAAAAGAGGGGGAGGAAACTGGTCGCAGGAGGAATACTGCTCGGAATCGTGGGACTCACGCACCCGTTCGTCGCAATCGGAGGATTCCTGACTGCAGGGTTCTACACCCTCCTGACCCGTGACATCAAGAGAGCCATACCTGCAGGCGTGGGGTTTCTCGTCATGCTACCCTGGCTTGCAAAGGCTCTGTCTCTTCTCCAGTACGTGAGCACGTACACGTTCCAGCCCGCGAACACAGGAATCCTCCTCTACCTCCTCCTACCATTGATAGTGCTCGGAGGTTACAAGGGTGTGAAGAGGAGGTCGCTGCTCCTCTCCTTCTTCACCCTTCTCGGCCTCTCAGTGATCGAACTACCTGTCGTTTCGCAGGAACTGCGTTTCTACACCTACGCGCTCGGGTTCGGAAGCGTGCTCGCGGGGATGGGCGCGTTCCAGGTCCTGAATTACGTGGAGAGGGAGGTGGAGGCGGACGCACATCTGGTGGGAGTTCTTCTTCTCGTGCCTGTGATAGGTCTTTCGCTCCACGCCGGCCTGCCGCAGACATGGGAGTTCAACGGAAACGCACAGCCCCTGTACGAGGAGTTGCAAGGGGTGGAGAGAGGCAGGGTACTGGTCGAGACCGCCAACAGTTCGATATTCGACTCCTACGTCCTGCAGGAGAAAATCCCGATGGAGACGAAGCACTGGGCGGTGAACGAACTCCACCTGGACTCCAGCACCTCCGCGAACTACATCCTGACCCTGGAGTCCTGGGTGTCGTACGAAGCTCTCTACAACCCCATCTGCCGGACCTGTAACACTACCGCGTCCAACGGTTTGATCAATGAGAGGATGGACGACCTCGGGGTGAGGTACGTCGTGGCGAGGACGCGGGCGGCAAGGAAGCATCTCCAGAGGTTCATGCAGCCAGTTGGAAAATACGGGGATTACTGGCTTTTCGAGAACCGAGAAGGTTACAGGCTAGTCGAACCGATGGAGTACAGGCCTGTAGCGCTGAAAGGGAGTTTCGCGGAGTGGAAAAGGTTCAACGACAGGTTGTTCACCAGCAATATCTCAGTTCCTGTGGCGTGGGTCCAGGGAGACGTCGAGAGGAAGAGGTTCTCAGGAGTCCTCGAACTTGGAAACGCGGATGAAACCCTGGACAGGTTGAAGGACATGAGACTGGAACCTGTACAGGATTACACCGTGAATCAAACTTTGGAAGGAGGCTCCCTCACCGTGAATCCTTCAGCAGGAAACGTGCCTGTAAAGGTGAAGATCGGTTACTACCCGTCGCATTCAAACGGCCGGGTTTACGCGGGAAGTTTCAACACGGTCGTCGTCTACCCCGGTAACAGGACCGTGATCGACCTCGGGTGAACAACCTTTATCGGAGAATTTCAAGTACTTCACCCAAAAGCTCACGTTCCTCCTCCTGTATACCTCCGGACATGTATATTACGAAGGTGTATACGGTAACTAGTAGAACGCCGAGCATGACGCTTCCAAGGAGGCCGGGTTCCAGGGACGCGTTTAGAAGGTAAACGGTTGTGGATGAGATGAAGAACGCCGCCACAGGTTTCAGGTACTTGCGGGTGTAGGGGTGGCCTCCCATCTCCCTCATAGCGAAGAGGAGCAGGACCGTGTTCCCTGCCAGCAGTCCTGAAGTCATCGCCACCGCGGCCCCGACCATACCGTACCTCGGGATGAGGAGAAGGTTCAGGACAACATCCACGGCGGTGAGGGAAAGCATCCCTAGAGTGAGGAGTCGGGTCTTCCCTGACGCGAGCAGTATGTTTCCTGCAGGGCCTACAGCAACGTGGAAGAGGTAACCCAGGGAGAGGATGGCGAGTGCGAGCGCTCCGGCCACGTACGACTCTCCGAACAGGACGTGGAGAATCTCCGAGGGGAAGATTAGCATGCCTGCCACGAGAGGCAGGACCGGCATGAGTATCCAGCGGGTCGAGGTCCGGTAAAGCCCTAGGATCTCGCCTACCTCCTCCTCACCGTAGAGCTCGGATATGACAGGCAGGAACATATAACTAAGGGAGGACAGGAACAGGCCGAGGCTCCCGGCCACCGCGAACGCCACCTCGTAGACCCCTACCTGCACCGACTCCTTCAACCACCCCATCATAAGCACGTCAATCCACTTGGAGGCCATAGTCAGGACTGTCAGTATGAACAGCGGCCAGGAGAAGAGTAGCAGCTTCTTCGCCGTCCCTATAGATACCGCCAGATCGGAGTCGGAGAGCTCCCTGTAGAACCAGTAGCTGGCGGCCATCACCACAAGAGACGCTATCAGGTAGGCGTACACCGCTCCCTCAACACCGTAGCCCAAGCCGAAGAATACCAAGATGAAGACGAGTTCGAGCCCTGGAAACAGCAGGTCGTCGAGGTATACCTTGTAGCGGGCATTCTGTCTTCCTCTGATGAACCCGACCGCGAGGTAGAACAGTGATATAGGGACTACACTCAGTGCGAAGAGCTGGAGAGGGCGGACGAGCGCGGGTTCGCTGAAAATAGCGGATGAAATCCGGCCGGAGGAGAGGTACAAGATTGAAGAGACGATGACGGCGGAAGGTATCACAATCGAAACCGCGGTTCCTGCCGTCTCTCCGATCAGGTTTTCCTTCTCCCTGCCCCGGTAGTATGAGAGGAAACGAGGCAGGCTCATATGGAGTCCGAACAGGGAGATAATAGCGGCGGCCTGGACCAGTGCGAGTCCCTGGACGAAGACGCCGTAGGACTCCGGTCCGAGGAAACGGGCGAGAACAACCTTGATAAGGTACTGCAGAACCGTTCCGATGGCAAAGCCTGCCATGATGGCTGCGGAACCCACTCCGACCTTCGACAGAGCCTCCTCGCCGTCCATACCTGAAAACTAATAAACTGTGATTTAAAACAGTGGTCTATGCCGGGAAACCCTTTGAACCAGGTTCCAGGGCCTTACGAGGACACCACGTGCCAGATGGTGGCGGCGTACGGGAGAAGGGACCATCCACACCTGGAAACGGTGAGGAGGTTCCGGGATGAAATCCTGACATCCGTGCCTTTCGGGGAGAAACTTGTGGAGTTCTACTACACCACTGCTCCCTATTTCATCTCCTTCACGTCCTGGAACCGGGTAACGGAGAAAATAACGCTGTACGGGTTCGCCTACCCTTCCTACCTGGTCTTCAGGTTCTCCCTCAGACTCCTGCGGTAGTCAATTCAGTATAGATTCGCCGTCCATCTCATCGGGGATTTCCACGTCCAGGACATCGAGAACTGTAGGCGCCACGTCGGTGATGTTCGCGTCCTCCTCCCCGCTTCCCCTGGAGATAACGTAGATACCGTCCATCCGGTGCGTCCCGGACTTTTTCGGAGGCTCCCCCACGACCTGTTGATGCCCGAGGAAGCCGACAGCCCTGTACGGGCCTCCGGGCTTCAGTATCAGGTCGGGAGCGTCCTCCATATCCCCTGTATAGATCTCCTCAGGTCTGTACACCTCCTCGAAGATTCTCCGGCCGGTCTCCGAATCCTCCAGGTTTTCGAGCTTCCTTTCAAGTTCCTCAAGGAGTTCTCTCCGGTCCTCCGCGTTCTCTGTCAGGTATATCTTGCCTCCGTAGTTCCCGGCGTAGGCCAAGGTCCGGTTGAAGTCGATGTCCGAAAGCCCCGGTTCAGGAAGGCTCTTACCCGGGTTAAACCCGAGGAACCCGAACAGGTCCTTCAAAGGGTTCAGGAGGCCGAACCGGCTGAGAAGGTCGACAAGGTTCTGCTGGGTCAACCCGATGTTTGACAGGAACCCGGAAGCACCTCCCCCTCCTTCAACTTCCAGGTATCCCTCCCGTCTCAGCCAGGTGTTGAGGTACACGTTCTTCTTCAACGGTCCGAACCCGTGGTCCGAGACAATCATTACCGTGGTGTTCTCCCCCCGCCTCCTCCACCAGTTCACCGATCTGCCTGTCCAGTTTCCTGTAGTGCCTGTCTATAACGCCCTCGTACTCCCCGCCGTCCCGGTACTTCCAGAAGTAGTGCTGGATCCGGTCCAGACCGGTGTAAACCACGAAGCCGAGTTTCCAGTCGGACCGGTTCAACAGGTTCCTGGCGGCCTCGGTCCTCTCCTCCACGGTATCGTTAAGCCTTTCAAGGAATTCATCGGCTTTATCCTGCTCGAACTCGTCGGGAAGCGCCTCGATGCGGTAACCGTTCGATTCCAGTTCCTCCTGAAGGTCTTCCGGGTAGGTGTAGCCCGCGTCCTCTATGGAGAGGTAGCCCGAGACGAGGGAGCCGTTGACTTCCTGCGGGGGGAAGGTCTGTGGAACGTTCACGACCACGACCTCGCCCTCTTCCCCTGCGTGATCCCACACCCTCGGCTGCCTCACGTCGTCGGCGGTGGTTGGAACGAAGCTGTCTCCGTCCCGCCTCAGGAAACCGTAGATATTGTGCTTTCCAGGCGTGGTTCCCGTGGTCATCGAGGTCCAGGCCACCGGCGATTCGACAGGTAGGGTGGTGGTCAGGTTGCCGTGCTGCCCCTCCTCCATCAACTCTTCGAGGTTCGGCATCTCCCCCTGTTCGATCAATGGACGGATGACGTCCCAGTCCGCTCCGTCGAGGCCGATGACTAACACTCGTTCTGTTTCAGGACCCATTTTTGCAGCACCCGTCCCCGCAGCAAGCAGGAAAAATACGAGTATCAGTGAGGCCTTGGCACGCATACGTTAAAGGCGTTTTTATCCTGTGGCGTTTTATGGTTTCTGCCAGTGAGTAGGGATGTCGACAGACCACAACTTTTCACAGTGTTCTTCTGAATACCTGTGGATAAAACAGGAAGTTTCCAAAAGATTTTTAAAAATCGTCGACTTACTTAAGTAAGTTGCTATGGGGGGGCAGTCAAACCGCCGTGATTTCCTGAAGGCGGTCGGGACTGTGGGACTGGCAGGAGTGGCGGGCTGCGCAGGCGATGGAGACTACAGTCCTCCGAGCACCACGGGGACCCCCTCCGGCACCTCGACTACTTCTGCAGGGACCACCACACGGAAGGACGCGGCACCGCAGATTCTGTCCTACGAAGCAGCACCGCAACAGTACGGCACCGTCCTCGCGGTGTCGATGCAGGGCGAAGACGATACCGAACTGGAGGAGGCAGCCATCCTCTACGGCGACCAGCAGTTGCAGGAGACGCCGGACGGGAAGACCGTGACACTGGAAGGAGAGTTCGAACCGGACAGTGACCTGGAATCTCCGGACCAGGTCGCCTACCTTCTTCGAGACGCGGCCGGGAACAAGACACGAAAGAAGGCGTACCCGGACCAGGACGCGCCAGAACTCGCGTTGAAAGCCACCGCCACGGACAACGCGGGCGAGATAGAACTGATGCTGGAAGGCAAAGACAACGTGGGACTACAGGAACTTGCCGCCGCCCTGAACGGAGAAACAGCCAGGCAAAAGGACGTTTCCGAGGCGAAGAAGGCATCGATCGACACCACAGTAACCGGAGACGAAGTGGCTGCAATCCAGCCAGGGAAGATGAACACCGTCAATGGAACGATCCGCGACCAGTACGACAACGCGACGGAGAAGGAACTGGAGCAGTACGTGAGGAAGTACGATGTGTTGGAGGACACGAAGTTGGATATTGGAGTAGATTATATCCCCTGGATTGGAAGCAAATTTGGTGATCCACTATCCCACTCTGAGGTGAAGCCTGCGATTGGTTATTATGAGGACTTTGCTAACGGCTCACAAAATGAAGTGGCAAATCGGCATATAGATCAAATGCAAGGCCATGGAATAACTAAGCTCATGTTTGGGTTCGGGGAGAACAACAAAGATTATGAAAGATTCAGGAATTTCGATAGAGCCGGACTATCGGATGAGATTGAAATAGAACTATTCTATGCTTTGCCACAGGTATTCCGACGGAATAGAAATCTTAATCAGGACATTACATTCATGAGGAAGGAAATCCTTAGCAAGGATAATTACAGTACAATTAACGGAAGGCCGGTAGTAAATTTCTGGAAACCGTCAGCTTTAATTTATAACAAAAATCTGCGGAATCGAGTGGAAGACAAATACGGCGGTTTAATCCCTTTATTTGAATATGTTCAAACTAATATCGCCCCTGATGGGGAGAAAAAGGCTTTCATGGTCGGAGATGCGAACCAGCGTGGATATTGGGATGGTAAATCAGGATTTGGAGCTGCAGAGGATTTTTGGTCAAAATGGGATGGGTTGACAAGTTTTGCAGGCAGACCCGTGCCTGATGAGAAGAAGTCTCATGAAGAGTCATTAGAATTTCATAGAAAGGATTATAAGGGGATACAAAAATTCGCCGATAAACATAATCAAGATTTTTATCCTATGGTGATTCCTGGATTTAATGATACTCACAATGAGGATTGGGGGCAAAACAGAGTTATCCCCCGTTCTATTTCCTTCTTTTATGACCTATTAACTATGGCAGAAAAATTTGCAGACGGAAGAATCAATATATACTCCTTCAATGAATGGACGGAAGGAACTCAAATCGAATCAGGGAAGTTCAAAGAGAATAGCTATGGAAACTCATACTTGAAGACTGTAAAAAAATTCCAAAGAGAGTCTTAAACCAATAAATTACAATTTAGCGTAGGCACCAAAATAATCGTCATTGAAGAATGATGCCAGTCAGGGCTGGAGTAAGCTTGTTAGCCAACCACCTATGTCCCAGCTTGTTGTAATGATGATCCTCCGGTGTAAAAGTATAAATTTTGTAAGAATTTGACCTAAATTTACTTGGCGCCCATAGAATCGAGCTTTTAGCTATATTAGTTTCTCTAAAAATCGATTTCCTAGCTTTCTCAGGAAGAGGCCAATAAGAGTAGAACAAAATTCTAAACCGCCGATTCTGATGTAAATCCCAAATCTTTCTCATATATGGAATCAGGTTTGATTCACCGATAGGATGTTTTTCGTGGTATCTTCGAATCTGTTTCCGAACCTTTGAAGGGAGGGACGAAGACATATTCTTGGTCTGCACCTCATTCCAGATGCGATCATTCAGCTTTCGGTAGAGTTTGTCATCGTACGAGAACGCAACCACTACGATGTCCGGATTATATCGGGTTGCTCTATGCTTGAGGAAGAGGTAGTAGTCACGCATTCCATACCCGGGTATGCCGGCGTTGAGGACATCAACCCCCCGGGAGGTAGAATTGTCGAGTCGGCGTTCGACCAGTTCTGTGAACCGATTTTGCTCCTGAACACCCCACCCAAATGTGAAGGAATCGCCCACTACCAATATCCGAATTGAACTATTTTCCGCATCTATATGCTCGTCACGGACCCCGAGCGAGTTCGTTCTGATATGGAAAGATGGATGAGACTTCGATTCATTGAAAACCCAGCCAGATATGTTGGGTTCAAGTGCATAGTACACGTCATTCTCCATGTTTGGATCAACTACTCGACCGAAATCTCTCGGTGCCCTAACACTCGAATCTGGGGGAGAAGAGCTCGATAAAGATGTTTTCGGAGGATAGAACTGAAAGAACACTAGAATCACTCCAGCAGTAAGGACGATACTGACCACAGGAGCCCGCTCCATACCTCTGTATTTTTGCTGGAGACTTAATATTCCTAGCACAGAATCCACTTAAACCTGGGAGAGAAGAAGAAGGTATGAGAGATATCATCGATGTTATAAAGGAATTACTGATGTTCATCCGGGAGAACAAGAAGTGGTGGCTGCTGCCGGTCGTGACCGCACTGGTACTGTTCGGTGCGCTCCTGATGACTGCGGGAACCGCTCCAGTTCCGGTATTCGTTTATCCGGTGGCATGAGATGGGCTGGAGAACCACACTTCACGAACTGGGAGAGAAAATCAAACGGATGAACCAGATAATCCTAGCGTTCCCCGCGTGGCTAGTGCTCGGGATTTCTGGTTTCTTCCGTCGTGGTAGTGATGGCGAGGGCTGGAGGGAAAGTGAGAAAAATGAGCGGTACGACAGGATGTACTGAATTGGTATTGGTAATTTGCCCAGCTGCCTCTGAACGATTTAGATCAAAATCTTCGACTGACTTTTCATCAGGGTAATGAATGGGGTGGAAGGAAATTATAACAGGTGATAGATATCTATCACCGTAGCAGGGCGTAAAGATAGTTAAACATGGCAACTAAGGAGAAAGGATATGAACGTCCTAGGAATCTCCTGCTTCTACCACGACGCGGCCGCAGCATTGAGACGGGACGGCGAGGTGGTCGCGGCCGTTGAGGAGGAGAGGTTCTCACGCCAGAAACACGACAACTCGTTCCCGAAGAACGCGATCGATTACTGCCTCAAGGAGGGAGGAATAGAACCGGGAGATGTTGACAAGGTTGTTTTCTACGAGAAACCTATCCAGAAGTTTGATCGAATCCTTGAGACCGCAGCGGACGTTTTCCCGCGCGGCTACCTGTTCTTCTCCGAGGTCCTCCCGGAGTGGCTGGGAACCAAGCTCCGCATCCGGAAGAAACTTTCGAAGGAGATAGGGTACAAGGGAGAGGTGGAGTTCCTCGAGCACCATCATTCACACGCGGCATCCGCGTTCTACCCCTCTCCTTTCGATGAGGCGGCGGTCCTGACGGTCGACGGGATCGGGGAGTGGAAGAGCAACGAGCTGTTCGTCGCCGGTGAAGAGGGCATTGAACCGCTGAAACACATCGAGTTCCCCGACTCCATCGGGCTTCTCTACAGCACGATGACCGCGTTCCTCGGGTTCATGGTGAACAACGACGAGTACAAGGTTATGGGACTGGCCTCTTACGGCGAGCCCAGATACAGGGACGAGTTCGAGGAGTTCATCGAAATCAACGATGATGGTTCCTACTCGCTGGACCAGGACTACTTCGCGTACACGTACAGCAAGAAGATGTGGAGCCGAGAGATGGAGGAACTGCTGGGGGAGCCGAGGAAAGAGGGAGAGGAACTGATGCAGAGGCACAAGGACATCGCGGCCACGCTTCAAGACGTGCTGGAAGAAGTTCTGATGAAGCAGGTGGAGCACCTGTACAGTATTACAGATACTGAAAACCTGTGCATGGCCGGAGGGGTCGCACTGAACTCTGCGGCGAACGGGAAGATTCGGGAACAGATGCCGTTCGAGAACATCTGGATACAGCCCGCGGCTGGAGACTCGGGCGGTTCCATGGGTGCCGCATTGGAACGCTCCG
>JBDGSH010000062.1:0-7074 GCA_042217665.1 Candidatus Nanohaloarchaea archaeon | reverse complement strand
TATAATGGCGTCTTCAGGTACTACTGCTTTGAGTTTAAGCGATTCTGGCAATGTTCAAGTACCTTCCGGCAATTTACAGGTTTCCGGAACTACTGATGGAGTGGATCTGGATAATCCTGCCAATTCAATTAATTTAACCGGGAATCAGTACGCGGTTAACTGGAACGCCGCCAACGATCTCAACTCTAACGGAGGGATCTCCGACTTCTCCAACGCAGCGGATCTCGGAACCGGCGGAGACATACTTAACGGCAATGTGGAGAACGCTGAACTCGCTAACTCGGCCCTGACCGTAGCAGGAAACACCGTGTCTCTGGGAGGCTCTACAGGTATCGGTCACGGCGATTTAAACGGAATCTCCTACAATGATCATCACGGAGTGGGAGACGACCTGAACTGGGACTCAAACAACGATCCAAGGCTTTCAAACAACGTAGAAGTCACCGGTAAAATGGTTATACCGGTAGGAACAGACGCGGGGTTGTAAATTATGGTTGATGAGGGTCGGAGGCGGTTCTTGAAACTGGTTTTAGAAGGCTCCGTTTTAGCGGGTTTAACTGCTTTGTTACCTGGCTCAGGATTTATCAGCTTCTTTGGACAGGGGGATGATAAGACCTCTTTAAAGGCGGAAGGGAAAAAAGTAGATAAGGTTCCGGTAGGAAGACCAAAGTAGGTTTAAACTCTTTATGGCGAACGAAGGCTCGATCTGGGTGGAAGGAACCGAGTTCCACTTCGTGGACGGTTCCGGAACAGAGTGGAAGTATACAGGAACAAAACTTGGATCGCCTTCAGGCGCCACACCGGGCAGTGTATGGATAGAAGGAGAACACCTGCACTACATAGATCAGAACGGCGATGAAAGACAGTGTCCAAGAGTTGTTCATTCCAGTGTTTCAGGAACGAAAGGCTCCATCTGGATCGAGGATCAGGGAGACGGTGATTCTGCAATAACATTTGTTGATGAGAACAGTCAGAAGACTTCTGCAGGAAAATTAGACCATGGAGACCATGATGATGTTCCGCACAATGATTATAGTGATCATGGTGATCATGATGACGGGCATCATGATAGTTATGATGATTATCAGGATAGTTACGATTACCACAGTGACTACAGCGATTCACATAGTGATTCTTACATTGATTCTGGAACATACACAGGAACTCATAGTGACCATAGTGATAACTATTCTGATGTTCACGGCGACCATGATGATGCTCATCATGACAGCTACGATGATCATGATAACTCGTATGATGATCATAGCGACTACTCAGATTATGGTGATCATGATGATAGAGCGCACACTGATCACTCGGATCATGTGGACTCTCCGGTGAAGGTGTGAGGTTTTGAGGATAGACTTTTAATCTTGTAGAGGTGAAGTTGTTGTATGGCAAAGACGAGTATGAGGGTTGATGAGGATTTGCACCGTGAACTGGAGCGGGCTACTGAGAAGGGCGAAACTGTTGAAGAATTCCTTGAAAGAATGCTGGAAAAGGTAGACTAATCGATTTTCAGTTGAGATCTATGACTGTCCATATATCCGCTTTTACCGGCTGCAATCTGGGATGCACTTATTGTTACGAGACCGCTGATAGGGAGAGAGGTGAGAATTGGGCTCAGAGCCAGTATGATATGGAGAGTATAATGGATCAACTTAGGAGGATGAAGGAGAAGTATCCGAATGAGACGCCGGGTATGTTTGGCGGGGAACCTCTTCTAATGAAGAATGAGCATCTTGAGAGAATTTTCAAGTGGGTCTACGAGAATTATGATAGCGGAGCGCATATACAGACTAACGGTACTCTGATCGACGATGAAGTTATAGAGATGTTTAAGAAGTATGACGTGGATATAGGGGTTTCATGTGACGGCCCTGTTGAACTGAACAGGGAGAGGTTGGCGTCAGGAGAGTTAGAGGAAGACGAGAGAGAAATGACTGACAACATGAGTCAGAGGACTCTTGAGAACATTAAACGCCTCAACAACGAGGAAGGTCTTTCAGCTGGGTTGATCGTTGTACTTCATAAAACCAATGCAGGTACTGAGGAAAGGTTTGAGAAGCTTCTTGACTGGATGGATGAACTGGCTCAAGAAGGCATCTCAGGCCACTTCAACCCTGCGATTCCTTACGAAAATATTCAGACCGGGATCTCTTTAGACCCGGAAACCCTTAAAAAGCGATACCTTAGAACTTGGGAGTGGATAAAAGAGGAGCCTTACCGTAACTGGGGTCCGATGCAGACCTACGTGGACAATCTTCTCGGCCTCTCTCTCCGGAACTGTGTAAACAATAAATGCGATGTTTTCAACACTCAATCAGCCAAAATGGTGATGGGAAACGGTGAGACCACAGGCTGCGGCAAAACCTGGTCTCAGGTTGGTGACGGAGCAAAGTTCCTTCAAGGACCGTCAACAGGGAATGAGTATGGAGAGACTGAGGAAAGGTATGAGATGCTTAAACAGGTTCCGGGAGGCCCGGATAAGCCTGAAGAAGCTCCGGATATGGGAGGTTGTAGAGGATGCCGTTTCTGGAACGTGTGTCAAGGAGGCTGTCCTTCCTCTTCGATCAACAATGATTATAGAAACAGAACTCTGTGGTGTGAGGCGAAGTACGCGCTATACAGGAAGATTGAGAAAGATTTGAGAGCTGTTCTACCTAATATTGATCTGATTACCGATTTTCCTTGGGATGCCGATCTGGCTAGAAAGGCTTCCAGGCAGGACCTGGATATCAAGCCCTTCGCAGCTATGAGGCCGGATACGGAGGGCAGAAGCTCGGCCTCAGGGGGTGCGGAGAATCCGTTTGGGGCGCCTATAGAAAGGGTTTCGGACCAGATCTCGGACTGGGACAAGAAAGTTAAATATTATGAAGAAGAGTATGGAGGAGAGGTTGTAGAGGCTGATAGGTCGTCAGGCTCTATACACGTTGACAGCAAAAACCCTGGCAGCCTTCCTGGAGCCGAAGAAGGCTCGGGGTCGAATTGGGAGAGGAGGAAACGGGAAATGAGGGAGAAGCATCCGGAGAACGCTTTGGAGATAGATGAAGAGAATAAATATATATATGCTGACAGCGAAAATTCAGGAAGCCAGGATTCTGAAACAGAACAGTCTGAGAAATGGAAGAAGGTGGAAGAATGACGGTTGAGCCACGATATAAAACGAGGAATATAGACGGAGAAGAGTTAAGCGAAGAGGAGAAGGATTACCTGGAGAAATCAAGTCTTGAAGTGGAGAATTTTGATAAGAGAAACTGGAAGTCTGCGGAAAGCCGAGATGAATGGAGAGATATTCTTCAGAGAGCGTCTAGAGGAATGATGGAGGCTGAATGGAGATCGGTGATGGATGAAAAGACAGATAGGAAGGCGGCGATAATCCATGTAGCCAACAGGAACAGAGAGAAATGGCTGGAAAGACTGAGCGAGAAAGATCTTGTCTTTAGAGAGATAAGGTATACAGAGCCCTACAACGGCGGTTTCAGCCATAAATTCTTTCCGACGGACAAAAGCGATCCAGAAAGAATTACCTACTCTGTGGTAGCCCGTAACGAGGATATTGCCGACAAGATGAAGGAAGCGGAACTGGAGATGGACGGAGAAGAAAAACATGACACTGTTGGAAAGCTTCTAGGCTTCCCGAAATGCTGTAGAAAACACTTTTATCAGAGATTTGTCGAAGACAGTATAAGAGATCCCATGTACGAAATCACCTGTAACACGGAAGGAGTCGAAAAAATTGAGGGCGACCCAGAGAAACTAAAGGTTGAGAACCCTGAACCCTTGATCAACAGCATGTGGAGGTACTTTGGCTGGCGTTTCATCACCCATCACCCGTGCTCCTGGAAATGTGAAAAATCAGTGGCAATAGCTGAGAACAGGAAAAGAATCATGAAAGAGAATGGTTACAAGGAAGCTGCTGAGAAACTTGAAGAATGGCTGAACCTACCTTTTACGTGGACCGTTAAAAACGGGTTAATGCATATCAAGAACAAACATTTTATAGGATCCGCCCGGAGTTCGAACTACTGGTCGAAAAAGAAAGTAATCTGGAAAAAGAAGCACAGGCCTGGCGGCTCAATAGTCTGATCTAAGGTATCAGGGAAGCCAGGAAACTGATTAAAGCTGCTAGCAACCCTTTATCTCCGTTTTCAGTGTTTTCTCCCGTTTTCTCGGGCTTTGAGACAGTTCCCGGCTTTTTCGAAAGGAACTTGATTTCCTTGACCGTTGGCGACACCGATCCGTTTTTTTCCAGAGTGATTTGAACAGTGTCAAATTTTTTCTCTGAAATATTGTAAGTTTTTGAGCCGTTAGTTAGCCTAGCTGAGAATATCCGGTTTTTAGGCGGTTCTCTCCAGCTCTGAAGAAGCGTTATCTGAACTAGGCTGTTCTCAGATTTCTCTAAACGGGTTTTTAAATATTTGAAGGATTTTCTCTGAAAGCTCCAGTGCAGGACAGCTCTTGAAGAGTTTTCACTGACTTGAAGCCCTGAAGAACTGTGGACTGTTTCTGGACTATCGTCGCTCAGGTTTAGGGAGAAGGCTGCCGTTGAGCTCGCAGCTATCAACGTTAAAATCAGGAATAAACTGATCTTTCTCATAAAAATGAATAGAGGTTTCTCTGGATTTAAAGTTTCAGTCCTTTTTGTTGAAAGCTAGACAATGTTTCTGCTCTCCTTTCCTTAAATGCTCGGCTTTTCCGTTTAAGTGGGCTCTTGCCTCGTTTAGAGAGTAGTTTAGAATATTATCGATGCTGTGGTCCCGTAACGGGAAACAGTGGAAAGCAGAGAGATCTACATCCACGTCCAGGATAGCTGAACAAGTCTCCTTTCTCCTTTCAAAACCTATCCTCTCATCCTCTATAAACTTCTTCCTCTCCTCCTCAGAGAACAAGATTTTAACCTGGGTCTGAAGATTGCAGTCAAAGCTTACACCTACATCATCCCCTCTCGCTAACTTAAATACCTTCTTCAACTTCTTCCGCTTCCCCTCTCTGCCCAAAGCATCTTCAGGTGACTCTTCGTCAATACTTGGAGTAGCAAAGTCGACTCTGATATTTTTAATGTTGTACTCGGATGCTATCTCTTCCAGATCGCTGAAATCCTCGTCCTCGCCGGCGATAGTATATCCTACCGAGACTTTCCTCCTGTTCTCCGGTGTAAGCCGTTCCAGATTCTCCTTAAACCGTTTGAGATCGGCCTCGCTCTGAAGAGCAGCAGTGTTAAGCAGGTAGCTTCTGATATTCCTGTAATTCAGGTCGCGGTCATGACCAGGAAAAGTAAAGTTAGAGATCAACTGGACTCCTACCCCGTTCCTGTCAAATATTCGGAGAACCTCATTGAACGAGTGATAGGTAAGCGGTTCCCCGCCCAGTATACCGACGCTGTCAACGTTATTATCTCTACACCATCGTGCAAAACGAGCAACATCCGCCAAATCAATTTTCTCTCTGTGCTCCGGGTTCTTACCGCTTGAAGGCCCGGCAAAACAGAAAGGACAGTTCTTGTTGCACTCCTCAGTTAACAGCAGGTTAGGCATGTAAGGTAAGTAGCGGTGAAAAAATTAAATCCTTAACTATTCCAAGAAGTTTCATGACGGAGAAAGATTTTGATCTAGCTGAGTCGGACGAGGAAAAAATTATTGTGCAGCTTTCAGGTTCAGATAGAATTGTTCCGGGAGAGAAGAAAGACGAGGAGGGTTTGATCAACGAGTCTAAGGTTCCAGAAGAGGGAGACATCTTCGAGCTTTATACAGGAAGAGAAGATCTCCACCCTGAGTTCGACAAGATACTAGAGAAGATAAATAATCCAATTGTTAAGCTGCATATGCCTGTAACAGTAGATAAGGAGGCCAGAGAACTTATAGAACAAAAAAGAGAGATGCTAGAGCTAGTTTTCCACATTGATGGAAAAGTAGAAGAGAAGAGAAAAGAAAGTATCAAGAGGTGGATTGAGGACTTGGAGAGAAGCGATCAGGCTTCATTCCGTTTTCATAAGGAATCCAGAGAAGACTTAATGATTAAACAGCTGAGTGCCAGGCTTCCGAGCGCAAAAATCGATATTATTCTCGAAGACAAGTCGAAACAGGAAGTTAAAGAAGCACTGAAGCTAGCTGAGGAAATTTTGACAATCTCAAGGATTGGAGGAATTGGTATAGGATGGAGCATACCACGATCAAAAAGACCTCATGATCTGGAAAGGAAACTCTTCAAAAACAGAAATAAGCAGGTTAACTGGCTTAGCTACAGCCTATCAGGAAAACAATTTTACAGTCCGAATCAGCAGGAAATAGACTAGAGAAGCAGCTTCAACCTCCCTTTTTATATCAAGCAATCAAATTAACCAGGTAATGAGGAAAGCAATACTTATACTCTTTCTAAGGGCTTAGTCTAGTAGCAGCACCTTCAGCTCCTAGTCAGAACCTTGGTTACAACAATTTGAACTCGCCAACAAGCGACTACACAACTCACGAAGTGACGATAACCGAAGGCTCCAACACCAACGTCCGCGACTACTACGATTCTAACAGTAATGCGTCTACTGAATGTTCGGGGAACAGTTACTTGGCAGGAGATGGAAGCTGTCAAACGGTTGGTGATCAGAATATACAGTTGGGCTCAACGATAAGTTACAGTGTTAGTAAAGGATCGACTCAGAAATGTGGCTCGGGAGATATTATGGTTGGAGTGAGTGTTAGTGGAAGCTATGGATTCAATCAGATTCACTGTAAGCCTATCAGTTTATCCAATTAGTAACTTTTTCCTTTTTGGAAATATAGAATTGTCCTTGACGCCGAAGGACGGCTGGAGTCCTTGTATATTGATGGAGAAAACAGTGAAGGAACCGTCTCTAAGTTGACTACGGAGCAAGGTAATCAAAGCCAGGAGTTTCATTGGCGTGTTGATGCGGAGAGAGGTGATGAGTACATCAGAATGAGGACGGCTAGACATATCATTCAGGTCCTAGGGAAGGAGACTTGATTGTGGTGGCTCCTAAGAATAATACGAAGTAGTTTTTCCCCCCTTTAGCTTGTTTGAATGTCTCTCGTCGTTTCTTTCAGTGAGGGACAGGCTTTG
>JBDGSH010000061.1:4174-9358 GCA_042217665.1 Candidatus Nanohaloarchaea archaeon | reverse complement strand
GCATGGGGGCTAGGAATACCTAGAATCGCGTTTAAGGCCGCAGGCTTGGAAGATATCCGAGAACTCTACAGAAACGACCAAAACATAATACAGGAAACACCGGTCTGGAGACCACGAGGTGAACAATAAATGCCGACAATAGAGATCGACAAAAAAGAATTCGAACAGCTAACAACACAAGAATTCGAAAACGACAAGCTGCTGACAGAAGCATCCTTCATGGGAGCGCACTGGCACAGCATCGACGGAAGAGTATGCGAAGTCGAAACATACCCCAACAGACCCGATCTGCTGTCAGTAGAAGGCCTGGCCCGGGCGTACAGAGGTTTCTTCGACATAGACACAGGCAGAGAATACTACCACGTCGAACAAGGCGACATCGAACTGGAGAAGAAACCCTCGGTGGAAAACGTCCGCCCACACATCGGAGGAGCAGTAATAAGAGACCTGGAGCTTAACGAAAAGTTTTTGAACGGTTTAATCCAGCTGCAGGAAAAGCTTCACGAAACAATGGGGCGGAGGAGAGACAAGCTGGCGATAGGGCTTCACGACCTTTCAGAGCTGGAGCCACCGTTTACATACAAAGCGGTGAGGCCGAACAGGGTCTCGTTCACCCCGCTGGAGCATGAAAAACAGATGCAGCTCGGAGAGATCCTTGAAAGACACGACAAAGGCCAGAAATACTCCTGGATACTGGAAGACGAGGAGAAATACCCTGTAATCTTGGACTCGGAGGAGCAGGTACTAAGCTTCCCGCCGATAATCAACAACCAGCTGACCGAGGTAACCGCCGAAACCACAGATATATTCATCGATGTAACAGGTAAAGACAAAGAAACCGTTAAAAAGGCGCTTAACATTTTAACAACCGCTTTAGCGGAGAGAGGAGGCGACATAGAATCTGTAGAGATTGAAGGAGAAGAAATGCCGAAGCTGGAGCCAGAAGAGTTCGAACTGGATCCTGAATACCTTAGAGACGTCTCAGGCCTCGAACTGAACAGAAACCGGATTGAAGAAAGACTGGAACAGATGAAGTACGGCGTTTCAGGCGGCGGCGACAAGATAAAGGTCGAAGTACCGTGCTACAGGACCGATGTAATGCATCAGTACGATCTGATCGAAGACGTAATCATAGCACACCGCTACAGAAATATAGAACCTGAAATACCTAACATCGACCAGATAGGAACACAGAAACCGATAGAAGACTTTACAAACATCGTACGCGACACAATGATCGGAACCGGGGCGATAGAAGCCCTTACATACATCCACGACTCCAGAGAAAAACTTTCAGCCAAGATAGAGAAAAGCGAGGAAGACTTTGTCAAAGTTGAAAACCCGCTCTCGGAAGAGTACTCAGCGGTCAGAAACCTGCTTCTGCCATCCATGCTGGAAGTACTGCAGCTTAACAAACACAACTCGTACCCACAAAGCTTCTTCGAAGCCGGCGACGTCGTACAGCTGGATGATTCTCCGGTAGGAGCCTCAGAGAGAAGAAAGCTCTGCTACGTGGAAACAGGCGGTGAAACAGACTTTACAAACGCCCGAGAAATATTACAGGTGCTGGAAAGAGATCTGGAAGTAACGATGGAGGTGGAGGCGCAGGATAAGCCGTTCTTCAAACCTGAACGCTCCGGAAAAATTCTATTGAACGGGGAAAAGATCGGTTTTATCGGCGAAGTCTCGGAAACCGTTCTAGAAAACTGGGAGCTGGAGAAGAATACGGTAGCGTTCGAACTGGATCTGGAAAAGCTTAGACAGGAAAGGTAAAAGATGGGAAAGGCTGGGAGAGACGTCGGCACTCAAAGAAACTTCAGGAAGTTTTCATCACCATTACCAGCTTCGCTGGTCCGGCTAAGCCGTTGGATAAAAGCTTCCTAAGTTTGCCCGCAGGGTTCGTCATCCGCCTCTCTATCTTATTCTTTGACCTTGCTTTCTGTAGGGATAATCAGCCAGGCCAGAATGTATGCTAATAGTCCTGAGCCTGCCCAGAGCACTAGGAAGACTGTTGCGAGCCGTACCAGTGAAGGATCGAGGTCGTATACTTCCGCAATTCCACCGCATACGCCTCCTAGGATTCTATCAGACTCTGAACGGTATAATCGTTTTTCTGCCATGAAATGTTAGGAGAAGTGAAGGGATAAAAAAGCTGTTTAAACTACTTCGTCTTCGTGTGCGACCCTGTAGTCGTGGAGTTCGTCTTCCTCGAACCAGATCTCGATCTCTCGCTCCTGTTCGCCAGGCTCCGCTGCATGTATAATGTTCTTGTAGAGTCTGCCGGCGTCATCAGCTTTGTCCATTGACATGTGACCGTAGCGTCCTCTGATTGTCGCCGGGTGAGCCTCTGAGTTGTCGGTCTCGCCTACGATCTTTCTAGCGTTTTCTGCGGCGTTAACACCTTCAAGAACCATAGCCAGTACAGGGCCTCGCGTCATTACTTCTACAAGATCGTCGTAGAACGGTTTGTCGACGTGTTCAGCGTAGTGTTCTTCTAAAAGCTGATCTGTGACCTGAACCATCTTCATACCCATGATTTTGAAGCCTGCGTCCTCGAACCGGGAAACTATCTCTCCTACAATCCCTCTCCTAACCGCATCCGGTTTTAAAGCCACAAAGGTTCTTTCAGTATGGTCTTTTGTCATAAAAAATCTCCTAAAAACAGTTTGAGGCCCAAAATTTTTAAGCAGAAACCCTCCGGACAAGTTTTCCCGGTGAAACTTACTTGGAGTCTTTCAGTTCGTGGTAGAAGGTCTGGTCGCATGGAAGCAGGGAGACATTCTCGTTTTTCATCCATTCTGCCGCGGTCTTGTTCCTGTAGGAAACTTCTGAAGTCCATTCCATGCCTTTCATAGAGGAATTACATACATCGTAGGCTCTGAGCATCAGCTCGGATTCTACCCGACGGTAAAAATTCTCTGTACCGGGCTCCGGTTCGGTATAGTTGTTGTAGTTGTATGTTGTGTGAGTTCTTTTCTGTATTCCCAGGCAGACGCCTGCCTCGATGCCGAAGCATTCTGTAGAGATCTCTGTATAGCCTACTTCAAAATCTCCGTTAGGAGTGTAAAGGTTTCCGAGGCCGACAACAGCTACAACCGCTAGAAGCGTTAAGCTTATGTATTTTGCGTCCTGTCTCAGGTTATCGGTGAGTTGAGGCGTCTTCATTGATTGAATTGTTCCGGAAGCAGTTTCTTAAAACCGTCGAGACCCTGCTTTATGAATCTGGTTTCAACACAGTTTTTTGAGATGCAGCTGGGAACCATCGAAGGCAAAGTAGACACGTCATCCTTCAAATTTAGGGCCACAGAAGAGGTCAAGAAGTTTGAGTTCGTCTCCGTCAAAAGCAACGACAAATGGATACTGGCACAGGTCGAAGAAGTTACAAAGAAGCCTGGCGGCGAAACCATAGCTAAGGCCAGCATCATCGGCTACAGGGACAAAGGACTCACAAAAGCGCCGAGAAGAGTAATAGAGCCAGGATCCATAGTCTACAAAGCCGACCAAGAACTTATCTCGGAGACGCTAGGCCTAAAGGATGAAGGTCTCAGGATCGGCAACCTGGAAACCAACCCGGAGATCGACATCCACGTCAACAAAGAGGACTTCTACAAACACTTCGGAGTCATAGCAAGGACAGGAGCCGGCAAATCCTACACAGTCGGCGTCCTATGCGAAGAAATGCTGGAAAAAGACATGCCGCTGCTGATAATCGACCCACACGGCGAATACTCCTCTCTATCACAGCCAAACCCTGACTCAGAAGAGCCAAAAGGCTACAGCGTTACCGAATACTCGCCAAACACGGATATAAACCAGGAAGCGCTTCCATTAACCTTCTCCGAGATCAACATGGAGAAAAAAGAGCTGCTGGACGTGATACCTGACTCGCTTACCAACTCACAGATGGGAGTACTTTACAACGCGTTAAAACGGCTTCAGGATAAAGAAGACGACTACACACTCACAGACTTGATGGATGCGATCTCACAGGAAGAATCAACCGCCAAATGGAATCTTTTAAACTCTATAGAACAGGTAGAGGAATCAGGCCTGTTTTCAGAGAACCCTATAGACCTGAAAGATTTGGTTGAGCCAGGAGAAGCCTCAGTAATCAATTTAAAAGCGGTAGAGCCGGAGACAGCCGAAATGACAATGTTCATGCTGGCGAAACGTTTGTTCGATCTCCGGAAAAAGAATCAGGTGCCGCCGTTCATAATGGTTATAGAGGAAGCGCACAATTTTGCGCCCGAGAAAGGCTTTGAGCAAGCGCTTTCAAACAAGATACTTAGAAAAATCGCCTCAGAGGGAAGGAAATTTGGGCTTGGACTAGGAGTCATCTCTCAAAGACCTGCAAGAATCGACAAGAACGTTTTAAGTCAATGTAACACTCAGTTCATACTCAGACTTACTAACCCCAACGATCTGAAGGCTGTATCCAAATCATTCGAAGGAGTGACCTCAGAAGTGGAATCTATGATTAAATCGCTGCCGCCAGGAGTCTGTTTCGTCCTTGGAAACGATTACCCGGTAATGACGGATGTAAGGACACGTAAATCTAAACACGGCGGCGAGACAGAGACTTCAGAAGACTACAAAGAGAAAGAAGAGATTAAACAGTTTGAGACCGTTAAATCAAGGCAGGAGCTTGAGAAAGAGAAGTCTCGTGAGTACGATGTGGCGTACTATCCGATCTGGAAGGTTGAGACAGGTGAGAAAAGGATGTTGATCGATGCTGTCAGCGGCGAAGTGAAGGCAGAGCAGCAGAAGCTGGAAGGCAAACAGGAGAAGGTTTTCAACAAGTTAGAGGATCACGACAGTCAGAAAGAGATCGCTGAAGCCACAGATATCTCGATCTCCCGTCTGTCGTCCGTAATCAAAAAGCTGAGAGACATGGGCCGGGTTAAACAGAACGAGCTGGCGCCGGAGCCATCGCTCTTCGGTAAAAAAATTGTAGAGGATAATGTTGAAGAGGAGAAGCTGATCGAGATCCAGGTTGAGAGACAGGATCTGGATGTTGAAGCGGAACGGATTGAACTGGTTTACTACCCGTACTTTTCCTCCGATGACCAAGTCTACGACCCGGTTCTAGGTAAACAGCTGGACTGAACAGTTTAAAAAGACTAAGCCGAATCAGGTTAACATATAGGGGTCCGTGGTCTAGCTGGTTATGACGTCGCCCTTACA
>JBDGSH010000061.1:0-4074 GCA_042217665.1 Candidatus Nanohaloarchaea archaeon | reverse complement strand
ATCAGGTTAACATATAGGGGTCCGTGGTCTAGCTGGTTATGACGTCGCCCTTACAGGATTGGTTACGCTCAATCCATACGCAACAAGCCATGCCCTCACTAGAGGGCATCTCTTTCAAAGATATTGTGATCCATGGATTCGAGGCGTAGCCGACTTGATGAAATCAGAGATTTCACTCGATCGAGTGAAAACAAAGGTTTCACGAGTAATGGAGCGGTCAGTGAACTTCAGTTTGGACCGATTCAGACTAAGAAAGGCGAAGATCCCCGGTTCGAATCCGGGCGGACCCACTACCAAAAACCTCTAGTTGTTATCACAAGGTATTAAAATCTCGAACTGTAAATTGGTATTAGACGAATGGTTTACAAACAGGTTATAGTTTTGGATGAAGGTCTGGAAATGTCGAAGGGTAAAATGATCGCACAGGCGTGCCATGCTTCTCTGAAGGCTTACAAGAAGGCGGAAACCGATTCTGTCGAACAATGGGAGAGAAGCGGCTCTAAAAAAGTGGCTTTGAAGCTTGGCGGCCGATCCTTGGAAGATTTATATACTCAGGCCAGAAATAAAAAGATATCCGCCGCTATGGTAAAGGATGCGGGTGAAACCGAGCTGAAGCCTGGAACCAAAACCGCTTTGGCTATCGGCCCCGCTGAAGAATCAAAAATCGATGAAATCACTGGAGAACTGGAGCTGATAAAATGAAAGAAAACCTTATGGAGTGGAAGCACTACACAGATACGCCAGGAATAAAAGGAGAGATCAAAGAACAGGTAAACGACTTCATAGTCTCCGAGCAAGCCTCACACGACACAAGCGACGAAGGAGACCACATAATCGTAAAGCTCCGAAAACAGGGAATGACAACGATGGAGGCGATCTCAAAGCTTTCCAACATGCTACACGTCTCCAAAGACCGGATAGGTTACGCAGGAAACAAAGACAAGAGAGCGGTAACGGAACAACACATTTCGATCCAGGGCGTCGACGAACACGAAGTTAAACAGGTATTCACCGACGAATTCGATATAGAGGTTGTAGGAAGAAACGGCTACATCAACATCGGCGACTTAAGCGCCAACAGGTTCGAAATAACAATAAGACAGCTCAACCTTCCGATAGAAGACCTCAGAAACCGTGCATTGAAGATAGTCGAAGAAATGGACGGCAAGTTCCCCAACTACTTCGGAAAGCAAAGGTTCGGCTCACAGCGCCCAATCACACACCAGGTCGGCAGACACATTCTCAGAGGAGAATACGAGGAAGCGGTCTGGACCTACATCGCCAAGCCGTACGAAGAAGAGTACAAAGGCATCAGAAAGATCAGAAAAGAGCTTTGGGAGACCAGAGAGGTTGAAGGAGCTGCAGAACAGTTCCCTGAACAGTACAAATACGAAAAAGCGCTTCTATACCACCTGACCAAGAATGAAGGCGACTACAAAGGCGCATTAAAACGGCTTCCAGAAGGTCTTCAACAGCTTTTCATCCACGCATACCAGTCATGGATCTTCAACAGAACGCTTTCACGTCTTCTGGAGGAAGGCTGGGAGGAAAAAGAGTACGAGATCCCGCTGGTCGGCTATAAAACCGATCTAAAGGATAACAGGCCTGAAAACATTACAGAAGAAGTGCTGGAAGAGGAAGGCGTGGAGCAGGAAGACTTCCGCCTACAGGACTACCCTGATCTACGCTCCGAAGGAACCTATAGACGGGCGTTCGCCGACTTCAGAAACTTCGAAATACTGGATATCGAAAGCGACGACCTCAACATGAACAGCAACAAGATGACGGTCAAGTTCGACCTTCCGAAAGGAAGCTACGCCACCGTATTCCTCCGTGAGATCAGAAAGAAATAGTTTATATCTTTCCACTTCTAATATCTTTGTATGCTGGTGCTGTTAGCGTGGCTGTTGATAGGCAGCTCGATTTTCATGGTTACGTTCTTCTTAAACGTAACTAGGCATGCTCCGGTGGATCAAGAAATAGAGGACAAGCTTGAACATGAACCCTCGGTCTCTGTTTTGATGCCGGCTTACAATGAGGAAAATGTAGTTGAAGAAGCAATAGAAGGAACTCTGGATATTGACTATGAGAATCTATCTCTTATCTTTGTAGACGACGGTTCAGACGACAATACGCTGGAGAAAGCACAAAAATACGTTCAAAACCCTAAGCTAGAGATAATTGAACACGAAAATAACCAAGGTAAAGGAGAAGCTCTAAATACAGCTCTTGAAAAAGCTGAATCAGACTATATAATCGTGCAGGACGCAGATTCCAAGATTTCAGAGAATCTTGTACGTAAAGCAGCTTCCAGAATGGAGCATAATGAGGATATAGCAGCTGTAATAGCTTCAATCAAGCCTTTAAATGATAGAAACTTTTTCCAGAAACTTCAGAAGATAGAGTACACGTTAAACAATTTTTACAGAAACTTGATGTCGCATGCAGATATCCTGGATGTGACACCGGGCGCTTTCTCAATGTATAGGACAGAGAGCGTAAAAGAAGTTGGAGGATTCGCAGAAGACAATCTGACGGAGGATATAGAAATGGCCTGGCGTCTCAGAAGGAATGGAGCGTCGCTGGATATGTGTTTCTTCGAAGGAGCAAAAACAGAGTTTCCTGGAAGTTTTCGAGCCCTGTACGGTCAGAGAGTGAGATGGGCGCGTGGTCATATACGAAACGCGTGGGAAAAAAGAGACATGTTTTTCAACCGTCAACATGGCTGGTTCGGACTTTTCCAGCTACCTGCACAGTTAACAGTTGCGATATTCGGCATACTAGGCTTTTTCCTTGTTTTAACAGGGTTAGGACAGGCGCTTTATTCGGTTGGGGTTCAAATATCTGCTACAGGGCTTGAGATACCTTCAATAGCGTTAGGAAATTTTTATAGGGCGTTATTGAATATTCCGGCAGTGATCTACACGCCTTTAGCAGCAGGGGTAGGTTTATCGCTTTACCAGTTGAAACTAGCTAACGAAAGATCTGATATGAAGATAAGAAGCGTTCTATCGCTTTTAGTGTATGTTTTCGCGTTCTTCATGATGAAGGGCTTCTTCTGGACAACCGCCGTTTTAAAAGAACTCACAGGAAGAAAAAAAGTATGGACCTAGTAAAAAACTCGCTGATTAGAGCAGCTCTGGCAACAGTTCTAATCCTGGCATTTGGACTTCTGATAGGGATGCAGATGGATGACCTCAGAACAGGATACGTGGACGAAAAAATCTCTGAAACCTCTCTAAACACCCAGACACTTATGGCGGTACAAGACTACTTTGAATCATCAGAAAACTACTGCAAACTAGTCAGGGAGGAAATACCGGAGATGGCGGAACGGAACGCGGAAATCGGAGTCGGCCTACAGGAATTCTCAAGCAAGGGAGTAAGCGAAGGCGAGAAATACAAACAACTAAGAAGAAGATACTATGTCAGCCAACTCAGGTTATACAACACCATCACAGGCTTCCAAAAACGATGCAGGTCAAATATGAGCACAGTCCTATTCTTTTTCGACGGCGATATATCTTCGGATAGGCAAGGAGCCGTGCTAACAGAATATAGGCGAGAAGTAGACAATAAAACAAGCATATTCAGCTTCAACCTAGACGTAGACCAATCAAAAGTCCTTGATATACTAGTGACAGACTACAACGTCACGGAAGGCCCAACAATAGTGATTAACGGGAACAAGACATACAGAAAGTACGTGCCGCTGACACAGCTAGAAAATATTATGGACTCAAAAAGTTACTCAACTAACAAAACAAACACAGAAAACAATGAACAGTAAATACATTGTAACGCTGGCGATAACAGGTTTCCTTGTAGGTGTAGCAGTAGCGGGAGCAGTAAAGACAGAAAGCTATTGTCAACAGCTGGAGAAACAGCTGAAACAGGAGAAAAAATTTAGAGGATCCCTCAGCTGTCAGGAACCGGGCGAAACAGACTTCAACGTTTCGGAACAGGTAGAAAACCGTTCAAAGCTTAAATGCGTATGCAGAAACCGGTACAACGGTGTAGAAAGAATTTTTCCGATCAGAATAAGTCAGTAACTGTATTTGCGTGAAATCTTCA
>JBDGSH010000060.1:0-6544 GCA_042217665.1 Candidatus Nanohaloarchaea archaeon | reverse complement strand
GAGGGCGGAGGGTGGGATTTGAACCCACGTCTCGGCCGCCACAGGGCCGAAGTATAGACCAGCTAACCTACCTCCACCATGGGTCCGTGAAAGGGTTAAGTGAAAGAGAGAGGTTGGGAGCGTGTTTTTATTGGTTGACTGTTGGTGTTGGGAAGGGTGGTAGTAGTCCGAGTGTTTTTGCTACGCCGACTGCTTGTGTCAGGCATTTTCGGTACAGGTCGTTGATTACTTTTTTGTTGACGTTTTCCGGTAGCTGTTGGTTTTCTTCCCATTCCTGTGTTATGGTTTCTGTGTCGCCGTTCCACAGCAGGTTTCCTTCCTGTTGTATGTATGCTGCTTCGGTTTCTCCGACTGTATAGCTGACTCTGAACGTGTAGTTTATCTTTGCGACTTCTCCGTCGATTGCGTTGACTTTAGCTGTTTCTACGTCCGTGATTTCCGGTGTGTAGTTGACCTGGAGCGAGCCCTGTGCTGCTCCCTGGGTTTTGTCAGCTTCCAGCTTGTCGGTATTGAATCCTACTATCATAAAACCTGTTTCAGGCTTAAGCTTCTTAACTATGTCCGGGTGCGGCGAGTGGGTTTTTATTCTTCACCTGTCTAAAAATCTGTATGGAGTGGAAGAAATACCTGTTGCTGGCGTTCGGAATCTTTGTAGCTATCGGGTTCGGGCTTCCGGGAGCAACCTTCCTGTTCCAGGGGGGTGGAGACAGTTCTCAGCCGCAGCAGGATATAAGCGCCGCAGTACCTAACCAAACATTCTCAACAGAGTCCTACAACCTTTCGATCAGGGAGCAGCGTTTCCTGGGCTACAGGCAGAATGTGGTCTTTATCAATGGTTTTTACAGCAACAGGTCGCAGATCGATCAGTTCAGCTTTTTGAAGAACTATAGCGATCGTTTCAGCGGCCGGGTCTACGTCAACTTGATTAACAACTCTGAAAGCACTATGGAGTACTACTTCACCGAGCTTCCTAAGGCTGTGGTGGTTGGCGGAAACCCTTCGTACCGCTCCAACCCTGTATCCGATGTAAACGATCAAAAAGTTTCTTCCGAGGTCTGTAGCGCGTTTAGAAGCATTCAGGTTGTGGCAGGGGAGTGCCTGTAAATTCTCCCAACTTATTTATCCCAAGCAACCGCTTCTTCAAATATGTCTCAGGAGAAAACCAGGGAATGGATCAAGGAGAAGATGAAGGAAGGCGTATCCGAGGACAGGATCAGGGAGGTGCTGGAGAACACAGGCAGGGATCCGTCGCTGGTGGACAAAGTCGACAACCCGTTCGCGGATGGAGACGTAGAGCTCTCAGACGAAGAAGCAGGGGAGAAGGAGGAAGGAGATGAGAGTGAGGAACAGCTAGAGCAGGAACTGGGCTCTGAAAAAGCTGGAATGCTTTCAGGCCTGTCGCTTGAAGGATTTGATGGTTTTGGAGCGGTTGACAGGAGAAAAATAGCCGGTTTTCTGGGTGTCGGTGTTTTACTGGTTGTGGCTGTCTTAGGTTTAGGTTTTTCAGATGGTTTTTCGTTTTCAGCTGATTATACAGGTTGTCGTGGGTTGGTGGATATTCAGAGTGTTTCCGTGGAGTCAGGCGAGACAGTTGTGGATGCAAGCGTCACCAGAAACAAGACAACCGTGGTTCTGGAGGTAAGAGAGGATGGAGAGCTTCTTGACAGGGTTGAGTCGACGTTTCTGGGCGAGAGAACGCTTCGCTCCGGTTCTGTAGGGGACCGTGTTGTGCTTCATCCGAAGGACTGTAGCAGGATCTTTTCTCAGCGCCGTTACTAGATGTCGAAGGCTTTCGCAAAGTTTTGATCGCCCTGGACGTTGTCCGAGAACCGTTCCAGGTTTTCGTCCGCGTCGTATTCTTCGTGGTAGGATGCTGAAACCGCTCCTTCCCGGCCTATAAGAGTTATAGAGGCCTGGTTTTCTTTGGCTATTTCTCTCGACACCTGTATCAGAAGCCCTATGTTTGAGGTCGGTATTTCTTCCTCTATAACTCGGTCTGTCATTTTTTCTCTCAGCCTGTCGCCTATCCGGCTTTCCAGGTTTTCAAGCGTTTTCTCCCGCTGTTTTCTGGTCTGGAACAGGCTTTCTGCTATTTCTTCAAGTGTTCTTCCCTCCAGGCTTGGTAGTTGAACGTCTCTGTTAAGCCAGTCGCCGAGTTCTCGGATTTTAAGCTCTAGGCTTTCGTTTTCGTCCATGAAGTTGGCTACGGTGTCTTTCAGCTGCTTTGGTTCGACTGAGAAGATGTTGCAGAGCTTTCTCTGTGCTTCTCTATGGTTTTCGGGTTCTGGAACGTTGAGTCTTTCCGCTACGAAGTTTATGCGGTTTCTGATGTTTTCTATGTGTTGTTCTGCGGCTTTGCCGGCTTTGTAGTTCAGTCTGATTACGCCGTCCTGGATCTTGGTGCTGTCTGTGACGATGAATTCCTGGGCTTCGGAGGTTTCCGCCAGGTGTGTGCCTCCGCATGCCTCTACATCGAATATTTGTTCGTTTTCCTCTATTTTGACGATTCTGACGTTGTTTCCGGGTGGTGCGCCGCCTTGGTAGATTCTGAATCCGTATTTTTGTTCGGCTTCCTGTTTTTCCAGCTGTTGTTTTTCTATCGGGTGGTTTTCGATTATCAGCTTTCTTACTTCGTCTTCTATCTGGTCGAGCGTTTCTCTGTCTAGTTTTTCGTAGTGTGTGATGTCTAGTCTTGCTTTTTCTACGGTTTTGTGGGCTCCTGCCTGGTAGATGTGGTCTCCGAGCAGTTTTTTGGCGGCTCCGTTCACCAGGTGTGTGGTGGAGTGGTGCTGCATCAGCTGTTTTCTTCGGTCCCAGTCGATCTCGCCTTCGACCTTATCGCCTTCTGAGAAGCTGTGGTTCGGTGCTTTGTGAAGCACAACGTTTTCCTGGCTTTGTACGTCGGTTACTTTTGCTGAGGTTTCTGAGGAGGCTAGTACGCCGTGGTCTGGTTCCTGGCCTCCTCCTTCAGGGTAGAAAACTGTTCTGTCGAGAATTATCCAGTCTTCGATAACCTTCAGTACTTCTGCGTTCATTTCTTTTTGTTTTTCGTCTCTGTAGTAGAGTTTTTCTGTTTCCTGGACGTCTTCTACGTTGAAACGTTTTTGTTCGCCGACCAGTGTTTCTTCGTCCGATGCCAGCTCCGAGTAGAAGTCTTCCGGTACTTTGTAGCCGGCTTCTTCCATCATTTCGGGTGAGACGCCGTGGCTTTCGTAGAGCTCTATCATTTTGTCTGTGGAGGGCTGTTCGTCCAGTTTTTCCAGTTCTTTCCTGGCTTTTTTCCTGGCTTTTCTGTATTTTTGTTCTTCGATGTCCAGTATCTGTTTTATCTGGCCTATTTTCTGTTTGAGTTCGGGGAACAGCGGTTCTAGCTCTTCTGCGTT
Organism: Candidatus Nanohaloarchaea archaeon; assembly: GCA_042217665.1. Taxonomy (GTDB): domain Archaea; phylum Nanohalarchaeota; class Nanosalinia; order Nanosalinales; family Nanosalinaceae; genus JBDGSH01. The sequence continues at coordinate 3,161 of JBDGSH010000060.1, read as the reverse complement.
CCATTCTGCGACTTCTTTGAGGTCTAGTTGCCAGTCGTGTTTTTCTATGAGGTCTTTGGCGCGTCTGTACACCATGCGGAGGTTGTGGCCGCCGCCGGTGTTGCTGGGGAGTTTTCCGTCGGCTAGCGCGAAGTTTAATGCTCTCATGTGTTCGGCGACGGCGTACAGCGATGATACGGGTTTGATCTCGTTTTTGAGTGTTTGTTTGTCTTCGTTGATGGTGTCTGCGATTTCCTGCCATTTTTGTTCGATGTCTTCTACTTCGTCGATATTGAGTTTGGAGCTGTGGGGCAGGAATTTTTGCCATAGGTCCTGGTTTACTTTTATGCCGGTTCTCTGTTTCATTTTGTCGAGTGTTTCAGGCATCACGCATTCGTAGCTGGTTTCTGTTCCGTGAGAGATCCAGGTGATGCGTTCGTGGCCCATTCCCATGTCGAGTACTTTGAGGTCTAGTTCTTCGTATCCGTCTTCTGTGGCTTTGTAGAACATGTAGACCTGGTTCCATAGCTCTAGGCCGTCTACGAAGAACTCCATGCATGCTCCCAGGTTTCCGCCTCCTCCCCAGGCGTCTTCGTGTAGTATAAGTTTTTCTTTGGGTATTTTGAGGCTTTCCAGTGCGAATTCGAGCATGTCGCGGAAGTAGCGGTCCTGGTCGTAGCCTTGTTTTTTGAAGCAGGTCTGTCCGAGGTGGTTGTGCATGACGTAGTGTCTTCCGGTTACCCCGACGTTGTCGACGTCGTTGAAACGTAGGCTTGGCTGCGGTATTATTAGTTCTTCTGCGGGCGGTTCTGCTTCTCCGCTTACTACGTAGGGCTGGAAGCAGTAGATGCTGGCGCCTGTGAATTCGACGTCGTCTCTCCACCTTGCTACGACAGGGTATCGGTCTATTTTTGTGTATCCGCGGCTTGTCATGAAGTCGCGGTATTTTTCCCAGGTTTCTACGTAGCTGAAGGTTTCTTCGGTTGGCGGGTTGTTTATGAAGGTGTATCCGCCGCTGCATTCGGGTTCGCCGCAGACGTTTCTGTCTTTGTCGGCGGTCCAGAACTGCATTCCGCAGTTGCTGCATTTTCTGCGTGTGAATCCTTTTTCCTTTAGGACGTCGGTGGCGAAGAATTTTTCCGGGTTGTCTGAGGCTTCCTGTTTTATCTGTTTTTTGAGCTGTTCTAGCGTGGTCATAGCTTTAATCGGGTCTGGTATTTTTTTATCTGCTTGTCTGTTTGTGGAGAAAAAAGAAGTGGTGGGAAAAGGTGGTTTTTTCTTGGGAAGTTAGAGTCTCTGGTTGAACTCTACGAGTGTTGCGTAGCCTAGGACTGCGTTGATTGATCCCAGTACTGATGTTACTATCAGTACTAGCGGTCCTGGGTTTGCTGCTGCGCCTGTTGATGCTCCTGCTGCTCCTGAGGCTGCTGTGAATCCTACGGTGATTACCTGGATCAGCATTACCGGGATCAGCGCTAGGAACATGTTGAACTTCTCTCCTTTGGTTCTCAGCACGCTGTTGTCCAGTGCTTCGAACATTCTGTTGTTGTCAATGATTACTTCCGGTATGGAGAGGATTAGCGCTAGCAGTGCGTAGAAGAACAGGAAGATTGATGCGATGATTGTTACTGCTCCAAGTGCTGCTCCTACGCCTCCTAGACCTGATAGGAGTCCTGATGCGACTGCGGCTCCTATTGGACTCAATCCTAGAAGCATTGCTCCTATAATCGCTGGTGTTAGCGCCAGCACCACGAATATTGTTGATGTGATCTGTGCTCCTATCACTCTCTTTATTGGGTGCAGGAGTTCGGTTGTGAAGTACTCTGTCTTGAGCTGTTCCTGGTCCAGTGATCTGAATGCTCCTAGCATTGCTAAGAGCCCTGCTACTCCTACTAGGAATCCTATAACTCCGCTTATCAGTGCGTTTCCGGAGGTCATCAGCATCTGGTTTCCTAGGTTCACTAGTTGGATTAGTAGGAAGATTCCTATCAGTTTGATGCCTACGCCGGTTTTTAGACTTCCCAAAGCGGATTTGATCGTGTCTGTGGCATTTAGTGCCATTGTAGAAAATGTTTGCTGTTTTGTCCTTATATAGTTGGTGAAAAAGGGAAATAGAGAATAGGTAGAAGGCGGGAAACGTGTTTAGAACATGTTTCCTAGTCCTTCCGCGGCTTCGTCTTCGTCTGCTTCGTCTTCGTCGTCCTCTTCGTCTTCTGTTTCTTCGTCTGCTTCTTCTGCGCCGCCTTCTTCTCCTGAAGGTGCTGCAGGTGCTGCGCCTGTTGCGACTGCTGTTTCCATTGCTTCTTCGATGTCTACGTCTTCTAGTGCTGCGACGAGTGCTGCGATTTCTGAGTCTTCTACGTCGAGGTCTGCTGCGTCGACGATTGCTTCTAAGTTTTCTTCGTTGACTTCTTTACCTGCTTCGTGTAGTGTTAGTGCTGCGTATACGAGTTCCATTGTTTGTTCACCGATAACTTTGGAGACGGGTGCGACCCTTAAAAAGGTGCGTTGCATAGATGATTACAAATGCCTGAGGTTGAGTTTTCTGAACTGCCTGGGGACTTGAGAGTCCGGTTGACTGAGGAAGGAGCAGAGAAGCTCTGGCACCGTGTAGACGAGTTTGGCGGAGTCAAATCCTTGTCCGATTCCTTCGGTTTTTCCCCGTCCAAAATGTATAACTGGAGAAACAGAGAACTGGCGCTGCCAGTAAAGTTCGTTCGGAGAATTATGGGGGAGAACGGTACTTCTGAAATAACCGTGTTGAAGGGGCAGGGCCGGAGCGGGGAGATAGAAAGCCCTGTGTTTCCGCTCAGGGTCTCTGACGAACTGTTGACCCGGGTAGATGCCTCTGTAAAACTGAACTCTGAGAGAACACCTTTCTACCTTGTTAGGGAGAAATCTTTGGCGGATAGGTTTGTGGAGTTGTTGGAGAGGCTTGGCCGGGTTGACCACAAAATCTACTCTCGGGACTCTCGTTACGAGGTCCGTTACCCGAAGTTCCTTCACCGGGTTTTCCAACAGCTTGAGTACAACGATGATCTTGCTGCTTTGGTGGATGAGAGAGGAGTTGTTCAGGAAGATGTGGTTGTGGTCGGTGAGAGAAAGCTGCCTGTTGAAGGGTTTGAGGGAGAGCTGTATTCGCGGGAGAAACGGTTTGAACTGGCGTTGGCTAGAGGCGATTC
>JBDGSH010000006.1:0-9695 GCA_042217665.1 Candidatus Nanohaloarchaea archaeon | reverse complement strand
AGAACTTGGCGATCTCTATGACAGGGTTGTCTTCTACTTCGCCCTGTGGACAGTAAGCATCTTCCAGTGTTTCTCTGATTCTTTCCGGGTCGGCGTGGAGCGGGAACATTGTTCCTTTCTTGGATGAAGACATTTTGTCGCCTTCTCCCGCTAGTGAGGAGAGCAGCGGCCAGTGGAGGCATGTTGGTTTGTTGTAGCCGAGTTTTGGCAGTTTCTCTCTGGCGAGCATGTGGATTTTTCTCTGGTCGATGCCGGCGCATGCGAGGTCTAGGTCGAGGTGGACGATGTCTAGGGCTTGCATTAGTGGGTAGACGACCTGTGAGGTGTAGATGCTTTCCTGGTCGGACGCGACTTCTCCCATTGATCGTTCTCCTCGTGTTACTGTTGTGTTTTGTGTCATTCGGAGGACGTCGTGGAAGTATTCTGTGTTTTCCTGGAATTCCCGTCCTTTCACGTATTCTGCGTCTAGGCCGCATGCTTCGAACGTTGCTTGCCAGTAGTCTACCATTTTCTGGATCCATTCTTCGCTGCCTTTCTTGTTCAGGTAGGTGTGGAGATCCGCGAACAGTATTACGGGTTGGAAGCCGGCTTTTTGCAGGTCTTTCATTTTTCGGATCTGTATCCAGTGTCCGAGGTGTACCGGTCCCGAGGTCTCGTTTCCTATGTAGGTGCGTGGGTTGTCTTTTTCTCTCAGGATTTCTTCCAGTTCTTCTTCCTGTATGATTTCTTCAGTGTTTCTGAGAACCAATTGTTTGCGTTCTTCTATGTCCATGTCATGTCACCTGTAAAGTTGCGGCGAGAAAGTTTTTAGAGCTTAAGCTGTGGCTAGAAGGTTTTGAATTGTTTTCGAACTTGCCGAAGGTAAAAACGTCCACCTTTCATAATAGTGTTTAACCGTTTAATACTTGATCTTAAATTCCTTTCGGCTCCAGCTCCTCTTCCCTGAAACCTGGCTTCAGGCCTTCGAGCGTATCTATCACTACCTGTAGCGGCGAGTCTTCTGTCACTGCTGTCGTAAACCTTTCTCTTTCGGCTTCCTCCAGTCTGCTGTGGAGCTGTAAAAGCAGGGTTACTGCTTCGTACTCAGGATGGTATGAGCTTTCTCTACCGGCGTTTAGATCTGTCTTCGTGGTTAAACGCTGCGATCTGGTTCTTTCCCTGTATTGAATCCATTTCCATGCGGTGTCGCCGTTTAGAGACATTTTTTCAGAGGTTTCAAAGAAGTTCATCCATTCTGAATAAACTTTTTCCGCTGAATTGAGTTCGTAGCTGATTTTCCGGTCCGGGTAAAGCTCCTGGTTATTTAAAACGGTTTCTGTCCGTCCAAGAGTCTCTGCTAGAGAATAGAGAGAGCTTTGATCTATCTCGCCTTCGATCGGCACTTTGTAGTTTTTCAGAACCGGAGAGTTCTGGCTCATTCACTTACTTCTTTGACTTCCAGCTTTTTATCTCTGTAGTGCTTCTCCAGCTCTTCTGGTTTAAAGTTGGCGCCGACGACTCTTGAACCTGCTGCCGAGTTGACAATGTCTTTCTGCATTACTGCGGAGTCTACAAAGGTTTTAACGTCGAGATCAAACGGTGAGACGCCGCCGATCGTGTATCCTGTGGCTTCTTCTACTTCTTCGGGTTCTGCCATCCTCACTTCTTCTCCGGTCGCTTCTTCCAGTTTTTCTTCGCTGACACGTCTGTCGCCGGGACAGAGAACCGCTACAAAATCTTTTCCTGCCTTGAATACAAGCGTCTTCACGATTCTGGATTTCTCCATTCCTTTTTTCTCCACGGACTCGTCCACGGTCTCTGACTTGGAGTGTACGAGGAAATCTACATCCAGGTCGTCTTCTTCAACCGCTTCAACCGCTCTGCGTATGTTTTCCAGGTCTTCTTCCATGAAGTCGAGGAACTGTCTTAGCTGTTCCGGTGTCTGTTCGAAGCCGTCGTCGCTCATGATATTTAATGCGTGGGAAATTAACTTAAGTTTTCCCAATAAAATTGTTTTTGTGGTATTATGGCGACAGCTACCGTGGATGACCGAGGCAGGATATACATTCCCAAGGATGTTAGAGAAGGCTATGGGAACAGATTCAGGATTGTGGAGCTTAAGAGCGGTATAAAACTTATTCCCTTATCCGAAGATCCTGTTAAAGGATTAAGAGAAGCAGCTGGTGGAGAACTTGACGATCTGGAGCTTGAGGAAGTTGATGAGATAGTTGAGGAAGAGGTCAGGAGAGAGGTAATGGAGGAATGACTTACGCCGACACAGATTTCTGGGTTGCCTTAATGAAGCAGGATGACTGGCTGAAACAGAAAGCGGAAAAAATACTAGAGGAGCAGGACTCGGTAGAGACCTCTTTGACAACTTTTATCGAGCTGAGCCTGATACTTAAACGGTTCGATGTTCAGAAAGAGGAGGCTTTTGGAGAAATTCTTCAGATCGCCGACGTAGATTTTGAAGAAAAAATCGTGTTCCAGGCGCTTGAATACATGGATAAAGGTTTGAACACGTTTAACGCGTTCCAGGCAGCTCACGCCGGATCAGGGATAATCTCGGCCGACAAAGAGTTCGATAAAATCGATATAGAAAGAATCAAGCTGGAAGAAGAATGATCCGGATCGACGGTTCGAAAGGCGGCGGCCAGATGCTGAGAACAGCCCTAACGCTTTCCGCTATCCGGGGAGAAAGCTTTAAGATCAAAAACATTCGAGGCAACAGGAACAACCCGGGCTTGAAACGCCAGCACCTGAAATGCGTGGAAACCGTTGAGAGGCTGTGTAACGCAGAAGTAGAAGGAGCTGAGCAGGGCTCGGAGGAACTGATTTTTAAACCGGGCGAGCTGTCCGCTGAAAACTTTACAGTCAATATAGGTACTGCTGGCTCTTTAACACTTTTACTTGACACTGTTCTGCCGCTGGCAACACAGTTTGACAAGGTTTTCCGTTTAACGGTTAAAGGAGGAACCGATGTGAAGTGGTCGCCGGCTTTCGAGTATCTTAGACAGGTAAAGCTACCTCTCCTGGAACAGTTCGGCTTCAAAGCTGATCTAGAGCTTGAATCCTCCGGTTTCTATCCTGAAGGCGGCGGGGAGGCGACGCTGAAAACGGAAAAGTTTTCGATGGAGCCGGTCGTTCTTAAACGGAGAGGAGAGCTTCAAGGCTTTGAGCTGTTTTCAAAGGCTTCCAGAGAGTTGGAGGAGCAGAGAGTGGCGGACCGCCAGGCTGGAGAAGCTGCGAGAAAACTTAAGAACTCTCATGTTTCCAGGCCGGTGGAGAAAACCGTTGATTATGAAGAGACCGCTTCGGTAGGCTCATCCCTGGTTTTAAAGGCGGTTTATGAGGAGAGCTTGGCAGGTTTCGACGCGTTGGGGGAGCGGGGAAAGAGCAGCGAGGAAGTGGCGAAGGAAGCAGTTAAACAGTTTAAATCTTTCAGTTCGACCGATGCTGCAGTAGACAGGCACATGGCGGACCAGTTAATTATTTTCCTGGCTGTTGTCGGCGGCGAGATCTGTGTTCCGGAGGTTACTGACCATATTCAGACCTCTCTGGAAGTGGTTGAGGCGTTTGGCTGTGATGTTCGGTTTGATTCTTCTGAGGTCGTGAGAATTTTCAAATAGTCTTTTGAGTTTTGGACTGTAATTTTGTTTTTAGATGAGCTGGAGAGGCGATCCTGATTATTTGGAGGGTTTGAAGGATATCTCTGAGTTTTACGTTGATAGAATGAGTGTTGAGGATTATGATCTGGTTGGAAGGCTTCTTGATTTTCCGGGTTCGGATAGGCCGGTAGGTGTTCTGCGTGTTAACTTAGATGATTGGCGTGTTTATGCAGGTGATATCGTGACCTCTGTGGAGGATCTTGAGAGAGAGCTTAACGGCCAGGATTTCTGTGATCATATTCGTGGGTCTGCTCATGGTTATGACTGTGGTTTTGAACCTATTTCTTTTAGGAAAAGCTATGAGGCACTTGATACAGATCTTGGCTGGGATCTTTGCTTTGAAAGCAGAGAAGTTATGGTTTCTCCGCGCGCTAAGAATTTTTTTGAAGAGGTTTTTGAGGTAGAGGATGTTGAGTCGGAGTACGAAGTAAGGATATCGGATGATGTAAACTAAAAAATGTGCTTTGATATATTATGTTATAGATGAGTTATACTAGTGGTTCGGATGTGGATAGTGCCAGAGTTAATATTTGTGAGGGGCGGTTCGGTGATGAAAGGTCTGGTAATGAGGTATTTGTTGATAGCATAACCGAGTCGACGCTAGATATGTTTTTTGATAGGAACCTGGATATTTTCTTCCGTGGTGTTCCTCAGCTTAAGACCGTTGAACTGGTTGATGAGCCATCTGAGAATAGGTATAGGAATCCGAGGTATGAGGAGATGGTTGTTGATTTAATTGCTGTAGGCAGTCCTCCTGAAAGTTCTCATGGGGTTGTCGCGGGTTACGAAGTGATGAAGGATAGTGCTTCTGCGTTGGAAAAATTAAATCGGTGGGAGGAGAGGACAGAAAAGGCTCTTGAAGTTGTTGGAGCGGATGACTATGGAGTTACCGGAAAACCTGTAGAAAATCATGCTATAATGGAGGATTATAGCTCTCCGGACAGATATCCTGACGGCGTATACATGTCAAAAGAAGATAGAGGCGAAGTTAGAAACGCTGATGAGTTGCTGGAGTTTTTTGATATCCTATTTGGAGGTTCAGCTGATGTTAAGGATAATTCTCAGATTAACTGGGTAGAAGATTATCTTTGAACAATTTCAGCGATCTGGCTTTCATCAACCTCTTCTTTCAATTGCTGTTCTCCTGAAGTCTGAGCGACCTTTTGATGTTCGATTTTATCTCTGTGGAATCTTTTCTCCGCTTCTAGGCCGCCTTTCAGGAACGCCATCCATTCTTCCTCAAGATTAACTAGCACATCCTCTACAAGCTCCCCGCTCCCGGGATCGTTATGGATGTTTCTAACGGTTTCCTCGCCCAGGATAAGAGCATTTATCGATCTTTTCGGCATTTGATCGGAGGTATTATAGTTCCTAGCAAAGGAGCCGAATCCTTTATCAAAGACATCACCTCTCAGTCTGGGAATATCAAAGTGTTTATCTCCCCAGCCCACGATATCTAAATCTATCATTGAGTTATAAGGTTCGTTTTGAACATACCTAGGATCGTCCCATTCAGTGGAGAAAAAACCGTTTCTCAGTAATCTCTCTTCTCTTCTCGGATTATGAACCCACTCTGTCTCAAATCCGTCTATAGTTTCTCTAAAACCTTCTTTATGAACTCTATACTCTATATCTGGGTCTAAAACGTTCTCAATATATCTGTTTTTACGGGCTTCTCTATCTTCATTTTTCCATGTTTCCTTGTTCTCGTCTCCGACTATAATGTCGATTGGCAAGCTTAGCTCGTCAAGAAAAACCTGCGCTTCCGGTCCCTGCACCGTGTCGCCCAGATCTATTATTCTGTCAGCTTCAACGCTCTCTGCGTAGCTGTTAACTATTTTTGCTGCTTCATAAGCGTTTTCCGAGCACTCAGTTCCCTTACCAGAAAGGTGTGCGTCTGATATGACAAGAATTGTCGTAGAATCTTGGTATGAAAAATCTCCAGGGATTTCAAAACTGTAGTCCACGTAAAACTCCCGAGTCATAGAGTTCCAAGGGTTTTTGCATAACAGGCTTCATGTTGTATTTAATTCTGCGTAGGCTTAAGTATTTTCATCCGGACCGGGAAAAATCAGTTAAAGAAAATATACTGGAAGAAGATAGGAGGATGTCACTTGACTTCGATGTTCCAGTCGTCTGACTCGTCTTTGTCAGCTTCCACGGTCAGTACGCCATCGTTGTACTTTGCCTCCACTGATTCAGGGTCTACTTCTGTCGGCCACCGCAGCTTTCTTCTGAAGCGGCGTGAGCTGCGTTCCTGTCTCACGTATTTCTCGTTTTCCTCTTTTATCTCCTGGCTGGCCTCTGCTGAGATCTCTAACCCGTCTTTATCGGCTTTCAGGTTGATGTCTTCTTTCTGGACTCCTGGAAGATCCGCTGTGACTGTTATCTGGTCTTCCTCTTCCTTTATGTCGACCGGTACCGTGTTTGAAAGGTCTAACCGGTCCTTGCTGAATGAGGAGAACTGGTTGAACATTTTCTGCATCTGGTCGAAGACGTCGTCAAGCTGGTCCTGGCGGTCAAGTCGTTTCATGGTTCGAATCACCTGTCAAACAGTTTTATAGACAACAATAAAAAGGTTATTCCATTTCCTCAGAGACCTTTTTCAGAAACTTTAGCTGGTCCTCAACCTGGTCAAGCAGCTCCGCAACCTGTTTCTCCTTGTCGGTCAGCTGGTCTTCCTGCTGCTGGATCTCGCTGAACTCGTGCTCCAGGTTCTCAACTTTGTCGTCCAGCTCGTCAACCATTTCTTTTTCCCGGTCAGCCATACGTTAAGATTTAATGTCTCCGTGTTTAAAGCTTCAACAGATGGAACGCAGACAGAGACTGGTGGAGGAAGCGGAGGAACTTATTGAAGAAGGGGAACGCGTCACGGCCCGAAAGCTTTCACAGGCTACAGGATTCCATCCGGCCGATGTCCACAGACTTCTTAACTCGCTGGAAAAGCAGGGAAAGATCCGTTCCCGGACTCAGGAACTGTTCGGAGAAAAGGTCAGAGTGGTCGCAGTAAAGCGTTAATGGAGAAAAAATAGAGAAGAAAAATTTGAAGAAAGAATGAGAGACTTAACTTATTCTAATCCCATTCTGGTCCGAAGTCAGGGTTTACCTTTCTCTCGTTCCTCGCAAGCTCCGAGATCTTTTTCTGCTCCTGTTCTGTAAGCTGGAAGTCGAAGATGTCCAGGTTGGCATCGATGTGCTGTTTTGAAGAGGCTTTTGGTATGGCTGCAACGTTTTGCTGCTGTGTAAGCCATCTGAGAGCGACCTGTGCTTCGGATTTTCCGTACTTGTCCCCGATCTGTTTCAGTGTCTTGTTTCCGATGATTTCTCCTCTTGCCAGCGGCGAGTAAGCGGTCAGCATCATTTCAAGCTCCTGGCATTTTTCTAGAACCGCGTCCTGGTTTAGGAACGGGTGGTACTCGACCTGGTTGGTCAGTAGCTCTGTCTCGGACTGTTTATAGGCTTCTTCCATGCCTTCCGGTGTGTAATTGCTGATTCCTATGTTTTTGGTTTTTCCTTCCTCTACTAGTTCGTTAAGCTGTTTCAGGACTTCTTCCTGGTTCATTTCGGCGAACGGCCAGTGAATCAACAGTAGGTCTACGTAGTCGGTTTTAAGCTTCTCTAGGCTCTCCTCCACCGATGCTTTAAGGCTTTGTTTGTTCAAGTTGTCGCGCCAGACCTTTGTGGTCAGCCAGATATCTTCTCTGTCTACATCCGCTTCTTGGATGCCTGTTCCGACTTTTTCCTCGTTTCCGTATACCTGGGCAGTGTCTACGTGGCGGTAGCCGTTGTTTAACGCGTATTTGACGCTTTCTACGCAGTGTTCGGTCAGCTGCCAGGTTCCTAGCCCGATCTTCGGGACCTCTTCGCCTTTGACGTTTACGTATTCCATTTTGGTTCACCTGTCTCTGGAATCGGATGTGAGTTTGAAAACCTTTCTGATTACCTGAGGGTTATGGAGAATACTTCTTGAACGCCTCCGCCACAATTAGCGGGAAGACAAGTGTTGCTTCGGCTTCGACCTGTGTGTAGTTGTCGGTTTCTTGTTTTATTTTGCCCCAGGAGACTGCTTCTTTTGGTGGTGCTCCGCTTAGACTTCCGTCGCCTTCCATTCCTGTTGAGATGTATACTGCGTAGTCTGTGCCGCCTCTGAAAAGGTTTGACATTATTGCCTGGTGTTTGGGGACGCCGTCGCCGACTGCTATGATCGCGGTTTTTTCTGCTTGGATTGCTTCGTTTATGAGAGAGTCCCAGTCGTCGAGGATTTCTATGCCGATGTCTTCGTCTTTTTCCTGTCTGTAGTAGAACATGAAGTCTCCGATTTCGGCGTCGATCATTGCCGGGCAGTAAACAGGAATGTTGTTTTCTGAGGCGTGGTAGATGAAGGAGTCGGATTCGTCCAGGTCTTCGTCTTCGCCTACAGCTTCTCCCAGCTCGTAAGCCAGGTCGCTCGGCGTTCTGATTTTTTCGTTTTGGAAGAAGTCGTCGAAGAACTCGTTGTTCAACCAGCTTTCGAGCCAGACGTAGTGGTCGGATTCTACGTAGATGTTGCCGAGCCGGTTGATTCCTTTCTCTCTTAGCTTGGCTTCGTCGGCCTCCCATTCACCCATCTGGAACTTGTCGTTGGTTTTGATCACGTCTTCTGTATGTGAGCCGGCGGAGGTGATCATCACATCGACAAAGTCTTTCCGGGCCAGATACGCCACTACTTCTCTCAGGCCCGAGGAAATAATGTTTGAGGTAAAGGTCAGGAAGATTTTGGCGTCTTCGTCTCTCATCTCCTTGACAAGCTCGATCGCTTCCTTCAGGTGCGTGGCCTGGAAGCCCGTGGTTCCGTATTTTTCCAGCATCTCCGAGAGATCGAACTCGCCGCGGAAGTCGTAGCCCTCCACGTCCTCTCCAGTGTACTTCTTCTTGGTTCCAGGGATGACGTGTTCGCGGGTGTCGGAAGGGTCCTGGTCTGTCATGGGGAGAGATTGGCGGATGGATTTTTTATGGGTTCACGAGACCGGAGTCGTCTCGAGTTTATATGCGGAGATTGTATGGGTTATTTAACCGGATTAGACATTAACTGGTTTATGGTTCTTGTCAGCAGGTCTGACTTTATTTCGACCTAGGGTGCGGTGTACCTACAGGCAATAAAATCAAGACAGAGTTTGAAGTACCGAGATGGATCCAGGAGGACCAGGAGTATTTCACATCTTACATAGAAAGGGCGTTCACAAACGATGGATCAGCATTTTCAGGAAATCCGAGAATAACTTTTGAGCTCAGGAAAGAGGAGTCCAGAAAGGAAAATCTCAGGAAATACATGGAAACCATTAACCAGCTGATGGAGAAATACTATGGTATCGGCGGAAGCGTGTTTGAGAGAAATACCAAGAATCAGCGGAAAGATGGAGATCAAACAATAGGAATAGGATTAAACATCAGACGCAGGGACGCTATTAAAAAATTTCACGAAAACTTCAACATACCAGACAAGAAAATGTCTGAACAGATTAGTACGGTTGCTGAGGACCGGTAGCTCAGCCTGGGAGAGCGCTGCACTGAAGAAATACTTCAGCCATGCAGTTGTCCCCGGTTCAAATCCGGGCCGGTCCATAACTTTTTCCTGTGCTGACAATGCCCGCGATTTGAAGCTAGAGAAAACTTGCTTTCGACGTTCAAATCCGGGCTCGGCCAACTGGTTACGCTCAGTCACCGAAAACCTCTCACGAGGTTTTCTGGAGCAGAAGACCTTAGAAGGTCTTCAATACACGCAAGCCATGGCTCAACGAGCCATGTATTTTGATGATGGAACTTCCGCAAACTCTTAGAGTTTGCTGGTCGCAGAAAATCTCTAATCTTCGAATTCAGAAGTTCCGTTCGGATCCAGGCTCGACCATTCTCAACAACACAAAGTATTTATTTGTTTCCTTCTAATAACAACATATGACAATTGAGTATGAGCTTGAAGAGTCGCAGAAAGGTGAAAAGTTCAGGATCTCTGTAGCTGCTAGCCTGGTTGAAGGAGGCTTTGGTACCGCATCTGTCAATTACGATGAAGAT
>JBDGSH010000059.1:0-6729 GCA_042217665.1 Candidatus Nanohaloarchaea archaeon | reverse complement strand
TTAAATCATCCTCGTAGGTATGAAGTATCTGGTAACCGGTTCCAATGGGCAGGTGGGGGAATCGCTTGAAGAGAAGGTAGATGATTTTGTGGGTCTGGATATCAGAGAGGCAGATCTCACAGGAGATATCTCAAACGAGGAAATAGTGGAGAAGGTAGTCGAGGAGAATCCGGATGCGGTTATCCATGCCGCAGCCATGACGGACTTGGATAAAGCTGAGAGGAATCCTGAGAGGGCCAGGGAAGTCAATATTAAAGGCACAGAGAATATATGTCTAGCAGCAGAGAAAGCTGGCGCCCATCTAGTCTACATCTCAACCGACTATGTCTTCGATGGAGAGAGAGGGGATTACTCGGAAGATGATGAACCTGCCCCGAAGAGTGTTTACTCACGGACAAAGCTTGAGGGCGAAAGAGCTGTCAGGGATGCGAGTGTAGATTCCACGGTAATGAGAACCTCGGTCGTTTTCAGAGAGAACCATGACAACTTCTTCACTTGGGCGAAAACGGAGCTGGAGGAAAAAGGCGAGGTCGGAGCCATCACTGACCAGGTATGCTGCCCGACCTACGCCCCTAACCTGGCCGAGTTCATAGTGGAGGCAGTCGAGAAAGATCTCACAGGCACTTACCATGTCGCGGGCGACTCCAAGCTCAGTAGGTATGAGGCGGTACAGATAATGAAGGAGGAGCTTGGACTTGAAGGTGAAGTCAAGAGAATGAAGATGGAGGATTTGCCCTGGGAAGCTCACCGGCCGAAGAACAGCTCTCTTTCTCTGGCGAAGGCCAAGAAAGATTTCGATTCAAAACCTATTTCAATTTCTGAAACTTTACACTTTCTATGAAATTCTTTTCTTTACTTCATAAGAAATATGGGTATATTTATCCTAAGATTAACCGCCTGAGAGGAAGCTATAGATTGTATAGAGTTCTGAGAGCGTTAGCGGAGAAAGAGAGAAAAGATATTGAGCCTTCAAAGGCGGAATCTATTTTCGAGAAGGGAGATTGGGATAACTTGATCATCTTGGATGCCTGCCGTCATGATCTTTATGAGGAGATAAATGGCGAAACTGATTATAGGATAAGTTTAGGAGGTAAATCAAAAGAATTTATACAGAAGAATTTCTCGAAAGGCGACTACTCTGATGTAGTTTATATAACAGCTAATCCTTACTTCCATATTTCTGAGTTTAAGGATTTGACGGGGAGGGAGCCTGAAGAGGTCTTCCACTGTGTTTTTGATGTATACGAGTCGGAATGGAATCAGGAGTTGGGAACTGTGCTTCCTGAGAGTGTTTTAGAAGAATCTTTAACAGCTGAAAAACTATTTCCAGAGAAGAGAAAAATTATCCACTTCATGCAACCTCATCTCCCTTTTCTTAATTCTAGTATAGATCATTATGGTTTTGCGCAAAGGAGAAATGTGGATAAAAATATCGAGGGTGTGTGGTCTAAGGCAAAGAGAGGTGAAGTATCCTCCGAAAATGTTTGGAGGGATTATAAAGAGAATTTGAGAGAAGTCCAAAAATATGTAGATGAGCTAAAATGCAAAATTAAAGGCAGAACAGTGGTTACTGCTGATCATGGAAATTTCATGGGTGAAGGAGGGCTTTGGGGTCACGATTTTGAAGGCAGCAAGGCTAAATGCTTACGTAAAGTCCCTTGGGATAGAATTGACTGATTTACCCAGATATTTAGTTTTTGCGATTGAATAGTAACAGTGTGAAAGGAGTTATCCTAGCTGGCGGTACCGGTTCGCGGCTGATGCCTTCGACCAAGGTCACGAACAAGCACCTTCTACCGGTGTACGACCGCCCGATGATTTATTACCCGCTTGATACGCTGGGGAAGGCAGGTATCGATGAAGTTCTGATTATATCTGGCGAGGGCCACGCTGGAGACTTCCTAGAGCTTCTAGGAGACGGATCAGATATACCCACCACCAGGAAGGGTGAGGAGCTCGACTTCAATTTCGATGGTGATATCACCTACAAGGTCCAGAGGAAGCCGAAAGGCATCGCCCACGCCCTGAGGCTTGCCGAAGGATTCATCGAGCCCGGCGAGAAGTTCGTCACGGTACTGGGCGACAACATTTTCGGCCGGGATCTGACGCCGCAGATTCGTTCTTTCAGGCAGAGCAACCTTGAGGCGAATGTTTTCCTGAAAGAGGTCGATGACCCGGAAAGATACGGTAACCCGAAAATCGACGGTGATGTGATAGTCGATATAGAGGAGAAGCCGGACGAGCCTCACTCTCCGTACGCGCTCACCGGCTGCTATGGCTTCTACAACGACAGCGAGAACAGTCTATTCGAGTTTATCAAGCAGATGGAGCCCTCTGACAGAGGCGAGTATGAGGTTACAGATATACTCAACTGGTACTTAGATAGGGGAGAGCTTGGCTACAGCAAACTCGACATGTTCTGGGTTGACGCTGGAAAACCTGATGCGCTGGCCGAAGCGACCCGGTACATGGAGCTCAGGAACAGGGAGAAATAGGTTTTCCAGATGCCAAGTGAGATTCTCCACTCCGACTTCTCAAATATTGCCGTGTCCTATGATTCGTCCGGCTGGGAACCTGAGAATGATGAACTGGAGGCAGACATAGAAGAGAGAGGCTGGCTTGAGGAGGAAGATTGGTACAACGGTCAGCTTTACCGGCTGGGAGGTAGCAGGCAGGAAGGAGAAACTGTTTTCTTGGAGCTTGAAGAGACTGACTAGCCAGCTACAGGGCAACCAGGGATAGAGGTTTGTCGGAAGAGGATAGAGCGGACCCACTGAGCGTCGGGGCACTTCTCACTAACGGGGACTGGATAGTGCTCGGTAGGAGGATTAATGTGGATACAGCCGAGAAAGAGTACGGGTTGCCTGCAGGATTCCCGGAAGGGGATAGGCATAGCCCCGGAGACATCGAACTTGAATCGGACGTGAATCCGGTGTTTGACGAGCTGAAGGAGGAAGTAGGTATGGAAAAATCGTACGTCCAGGATTCAGATTACTTCGCTATCGTGACCTCTGAGCGACATCAGCCGATGTTGTCCTACCTGCTTGAAACCGATCTTGACCGTTATCAGGTGCTCGATTCATTTGAGGAGAAGCAGGGCGGCGAGTTCGACGAGCTCTACTTCGCTGAATCTGAGCCAGAATACGATTTACTTACTCCAAACGCGGCAACCGCAGTCCTGCTATGGTTTAATTCTTGACTTCCCTAGCTCCTGTTACAACCTTGATATCGTTATTTCTCGCATGCTCTACGTCCTCTGCCAGTTCAACGTTCTCTATTCTGTAGGAGAGATCTCTCAGAAGTTCCTTCACTTCCTGAGTTGAACAGTCAAGATGGCCGTGAGATTCCACAATTATGACCCGAGGCCGTATATCAAGCTCCTTCAGAACCTGTTTCTCCGATCCCTCGATATCCATCTCCAGGACATCGCACTCCTCCAGTTCCGAGGGATCTACACGGTCAGCAGATTCACTGGAACCCCAGACATCCACTTCCGGCCCCACCAAGGCGTGCCTTAGCTCCACCTCTTCGCACCCGTTTTCCTCCAGCGTCAATTTGATTTTCTCTAACTGCTCCGCAGAAGCCTCGAATACCTTCACGTTTTGAGGTGAGGTCTCTTCTGAAGCTATAACCGCGGTCACGCCGATCCCACCGCCCAGAATGGTTACCTCATCTCCCTTCTTTACCTGTTCTCGGATACTGTTGACGATACCCTGCTCGTAGTCTTCATTTTTGGGTGAACGTGTAGGGATCTTCTCTTCCCATAGCTTCTTTTCTGGAACCCTTACACCGTTATATTCCACGAAACGGTGGGGGAGGTAATCATAGACTTTGATGTAAAGATAATTTATCGCTCTCCCCATTAGGAGACTTATACCGCCTTCCTTCAGCGCTTTAACGGACTTCTTGCCTAGATTCTTTATCATTTCAGAATAGCAGGTTATTTTCTTTCGCCTTTTCGAGATTTGGCCATTCTTGATCCTTCTCGGGCAGTTTTGGGTTCTCTACCGGCCAGTAGATATCCAGTTCGGGGTCGTTCCAGATGATGCCGGCCTCTTGGTCTGGCGCGTAGTCGTTGTCGACCTTGTACTGGACCTCGGCAGGACCTTCCAGCGTGAGGAAGCCGTGTGCGAAACCTCTCGGCACGAACAACATCTTCTTGTTCTCCTTGGAGAGTTCGACCTTGACATGTTCGCCGAAGGTATCCGAGTCTTTCCTCAGATCAACTGCGACATCGAGTATCTTCCCCTTCGTGCATCTCACTAGTTTCGCTTGCGCGTGTTCTCCCTTCTGGTAGTGCAGTCCTCTGAGAACTCCTTCTTCCGACCGGGAGTGGTTGTCCTGTACGAACTCTGCCTCTATACCGGCTTCCCTGAAATCTTCTTCGACGTAGGTTTCCAGGAAGAAACCTCTCTCATCCTCGAATACCTGCGGTTTCACGATGATTACTCCAGGAATCCCGCTTTCCTCGAATTCGAACGGCATAGGTAGTAGGCGTTTCTCAAAGCTATAAAGACCTATTGCTAATGAAGTTATAGTGGTCGTCTATGGTTGTATCAGATAACATCTTCTTGGTCGTTGTGGATACACTATCAGCATTCCATTTACCGTGTTATGGCTATGATAAGGACACTGCTCCTTTCATATCCCGGCTGGCAGAACAGAATATGAAAATTGAGTTTGGGTATTCAAACAGTCCGTGGACGGTTCCGTCCCATGCTTCTCTTTTCAGCGGAGAGTTACCTTACCATCACGGCACAACCTCTCAGAACATGCGCTTCGATAGCCGGTCTTTTGTTCAAGATTTGAAGGAGGAGAAATACCGTACAATCGGAATTTCTAACAATGCATTGGTCTCAAACAATTTGGGTTTTGATAGAGGTTTCGATGAGTTCTATGACGACAAAGAAGAAATTTACTTCAAGTCTGAAGGTTTGGATGCTCTAGCAACTGTCTTGGAGAAGGAAAGGAGACACGCATACGACTACAAACTGTACAAGTACCTGGATTTATTGAAAGAATCTATTTATCACAGAGATTTCAGGAGTATATTGGAAGGAGGCCGTTATCTTTTGGAAGATAGCGTTATGAGGGATTCCGGGGCAGAGGCTACCAACAATTTCTTGATACAAAAGGTAAAATATAGTTCCTCAGGAAGGAATTTCTACTTTGTAAATTATATGGAGCCCCATCAACCGTACCTACCTCCTGCTGAGTTTGCCTCGGAGTTTTTGGATAGTCCTGAAGAAGCAAAGAAGGTATATAAGGAAGAAATCCATGGGGAAGGTCGTGATGACAAACGTTCCGAAATGAGAGATGAAATAATAGGTCTTTACGATGCTGAAGTAAGGTATCTGGATTCTAAACTCAAGGAGCTGTATATGTTTTTGGAATCGGAGCTTGATGATTTTGTGATGATTTTTGTAGGAGATCACGGAGAGAATTTGGGGGAGTACGGTAATGAATGGGGCCACCAGAAGGGTATATGGGAAAAATTGGTAAGGGTTCCTATAATAATCGCAGGGCCAGAAATTGAGAGTAGAGACATAGAGTCTAATATTTCTCTCCGTAATATAGGGGATTTCATTAGAGGGAGCGATGTCGAGGAGATAACAAGCGAAAAAGTTTTCGCCGAATACTATGGCTGGAGAGGTTTCTTAGAATATGCGGATGAGAATATTGAGAATAAAAATATTTCGCGGAAGGAGGCGGATAACCAATCTAAATGTATGATTAGAGGGCAAGACGGTTTCATAAAAAATACGGAATTAGAAGCATCGGGCTTTAGGGCCGAGAAAGATAAAAGGGGACGAGGAAATTTGTCCAAAGATATCAGAGAGAAGTTAGAGCAGCAGATCGAAAAAAAGTTCGATTTTGATATTATGGGGATAGATATCTAAATTGGGTGGAAGTTTTACCCGATTTCGAAAATTAACTTGAGGACCTGTTTTGAAAAAGAGGTTCGGCGGGTATAGCTGATAGTAAAGTCGGTTGCGGTAACTGCTGTTATGATGGAAGGTCTTTCCGTGGTCATCCCGACGCTGAACGAGGAGGGGAGGATAGGCTAGGCCCTGGAGGGCTTGGTGTCGCAGGATTAATCTCCTCTTGAGAAATAGTTGTCGACGATGGAAGCGCGGATATTACGCGGGAGATCGTGGAGTCCTTCGACAGCGTCCGCTTGATCGAGACGGATGAGCGGAGGGTCATGTGGAGTCGACGCGGCTGGGTTTCGAGTAAATCTTCGCAGAGTATCACGGCGCGAAAGGATTCGTGCTCGACTTCAGTGACAGGGAAAGAGATGAGTTCCCGGAACATGCAGAGAAGTACCTGGAGAACGAATCCGGGTGTGTAATTCAGGACCAGAAGGGCTTCATACGGAACTCCCGCCTGCCCGATTTCCCGTTCAGGGTGAGAAAAGATGGTTTCGATGAGAAACCGGCTGATTTCGATACCTCTGTTCTCGAGAAGAGACTGGATGATAAGTTCGGATTGGTCTCGGATATCGATGTTTGACTATCCGAGCAGCGAGATTCTCTCGGCTGATTCTATCAGTAAATCAGTGTATTTCTCTACCCCGAACTTCCTTCCTGCAGCCCTTATGCTCTTTCTGTCTTCCTCCTCTAGCCCGCCAAGTACGAGGAATGTGAGGCCGTAGAGGCCGGCGTAGAACGCTCCGCCGGGCAGCATCGCCCAGACAGGTGTTCCAGATGGGAACGCGAGGTGGAGGCC
>JBDGSH010000058.1:0-8558 GCA_042217665.1 Candidatus Nanohaloarchaea archaeon | reverse complement strand
TTCACATGTCGCTTCACGGTAACTTTGAGCGTCTTGACGATGGCTTCGAGTTCATGAAAGGTGAGTTCGGCAGAGGAAGGTTCCAGCTGAAGGCCTCCGGCAGCGAGGTCGTCGTTGAGGAGGACGGTGATGTCCTGGCGTCCGCTGAGCTTGAATCGGGCAGCGACGACTATCTTAAACAGCTGGAGTACCGGCTTCTGGACCAGCTTCAGGGCTGTGAGGACGGTGATATGTTCCTTGAGGTCATCGGGGGATCCGATTACCTTAAAGACTTCCTCGACAAGTTATTAACTGAGGAACCGATGTCTAACTAGGTGGTAAAGAAGGATGGAGTTCAGAGAAGGGCACTGGGCGAACCTGGTCTTCGTTTCGACGCTGGGTTCGAAGAAGGATATAGATGAGATAGCCGAGGCCTGGGAGATACCGAGGGACGAGCTTGATGAGGACAGTATCAGACGTGAAGCCCGCAGACTTAAACAGGTACGTTTCTTCGAGGAAGCCGAAGAGTCTTTCTTCGCCAAGACCGATTCTCAGGCCTTCAGGACCGAGGTGAAGAACTACTTCGAGCATGATTCGGAGAGGCGTGTCACCCGTGCCGAGATAGAGCTTCTTACGCAGATAATACGTGATCAAGATATCAGGGAGAAGGTGTTCGACATAGAGTCCGTGGCACAGTTCTACTACCGGGACGCGGAGGCGGCGAAGAAGGATCCTCTGGCGGTTTTCGAGGGTCTTCTGCTTTCCCTTGATCATGTGCTGGGGCATGAGAGGCGGACAGGCCTCGAGTATCAGGTGGACGTCTTCGTCGACAACATGCAGAGGCTGGAGACGGAGAACCCGGAGATGCTGGAGAAGATATAGTCTTTAAACACGTACAGGCCTATAAACTTGTACATATGGAAAGGCCTGTTCTTGTTTTACTTGTCGGGTTAGTGGTTGTTTCCTCTGGCTGTGTTGGGGATAATGTCAGTGAGGATTCTATTGCCGGACAGGTACTGGATCTTTTCGGTAATTTCTCGAGTGAGGGTAATTCATCGAGTTACAGTTTTTCCCTTGATTCTATCACGGACACCGCGTTGATGGAGCCTATTCAAAACGTTGCTAACAGTTTCAGGGAGAATATAACCTCGGGAGAAGGTGTGGAGATGAAGAAGATGAACATTAAGGTCCTTGAGGTCTCTACGGATAGGGCGAAGGTTCTGATTGATTACACTATCGTCGGTAATGGGACAGAGACCATAGATCAGAACGTTACATTGACTTTCGTTAGGAGAAACGGCCAGTGGGTGCTTCAGAACCCTGTGAAAGATAATCTGGATACTTCCAGGCTTTACCAGAACCCTCGGAATTAGATAACTTCTATGTCGAAATCTGCTATCTCAAGGCCTATCTGTCTGTCCGCCATTATGTAGTATTCGTCACCTTCCCTCTTCTTCCTGCCTTCCCTTACAGGGTTTTCAGGTAGGGTAAACTTCAGATCAGGCATCATATCCCAGCCATGCGGAAGATACGGTCTCTCCCTTTCTCTCCTTCTCCGGGAAAGGCTCTTCCTTTCCTTAGGGCCTGACCTGTAACCAAAATTGAACAGTTTGTCCTCAAGCCAGAAATGATCTTTCTCGGAGTTCTCGCTCAGAACCAGACTTGAGATGAAAGAAAAACTTAGCAAGGCATTAGGCACTCTCCTAATATTAACAGGAGTATCAATGATAGTAATCTCCGCCTACTATCCTCCAGTTATACACGGAGAGTTCATAACTACAGTCCTTTTAGCATTTTCCGGAGTTATAGTCCTCTACCTAGGATTCCCTACTAGTCCTATATAGAGCGCTCCAAATTTGGCGAACAGTTCTGCTAAGTCTTCATCCCAGTATATCGGGATAATAGGTTTTCTAAATTTGGAAGGAAATCTTTGATTACGAAATAGGTTGTAACTGCTGCCGTGGTAAGGACTGCAACCCCACTAACAGGTTAACTGAATCTACCATAAGCCTTATTCTGCTGTAATGAGTTAAAAAATTACTGTAGTGTTATTTTAGAGAAAGAAAAAGGAGAGAAGAGACTTCTAATAGTCTCCGCTCGTGTCGCCTGTGTCTGGTGTCTCTAAAGTGATCATTTTGCTCTTGACTAAGTCGCTTTCTTGGCCTGGTATGTCAACTTTAAGCTTCAGCTTGTAGCTGAATTCCTTGTTTATCGGTGCTGACTCTGGGAACTGTGTAACTGCGTGTCCTCTAAGAAGTCTGTTGTTGGAGTCAGTGATTGCATCTTCTATATTGCCTCCATATTTGCGCCAGGCCTTACCTACCATTCCTTTGCTGCTACTGAGCCAAGATGTGGTGTACCATCGCGGTGATAGGAAAAGTACGTTGTACTGTCCTTGTTGAGGTTTTAGAGGCGAAACATATGGCCCTGGGAAGCTTTCGTCTAATACTTGCTGTAGAAGATCGCTGTTCGCAAAGTTCTTTGTTTCTCCAGGATTTAGAGTTATTTTTTGATCAATCAGCTTCTTGTTGCTGAGTTTAATCTTGTAGTTCAGACTCTTAGCTGGAATATTTCCGGTATTCTTGATCTCGTAATTGTAAGTGATGTAAGTGAACTCTCTCTTGGAGTGGTTTCCAATGAATTCGTGGTGGAATCCTTTGTGGCTGCTTGTTGTAAGACTGGCCTGAACCTCTGGAACTAATAATGTGGCTGTAGTTGTTTTCTTAGAAACTACTTTGCCATTATATTTGATTTTTGCTGTAATCGTATTGCTACCTGGCTGAAGCAGATCAGCAACTGATTTGCTGTACTCGTAGTTCTTTGAAATAAGTGCGTCTCTTGTGGTTTTCTCTCCATTAACTGTAAGAACTACTGTAGTTTGAAGACTGTTCTGAGAACTGTACTGAATATCAAGGCCTAGACTTGGTATATCACTACCTGCGGTAACGTTCTTCGGGAAGCTGATGGTCTTAATCTGTGGGCCTTGGAATGTAATTTTTGAATTTACTTTACCGATTAGTTTATCTTTCTTGTAGAGCTGTACTTCATAAGGCCTAGCACCTGTTTTATCTGATCTTACGCTGAAGGAATAAGTGTTCTCTCCTGGTAGGAAAGTTACAGATTTGCTCATCCGCTTATTATTATACTTTAGCACTATCTCTCCTTCAATTTGCTTATCTGCCCGGTTCTTAACTGTCACATCAAGCGTCGTGCTTTGGCCTATATAGGCCTTCTCGGCGACAGATGCTTCAGAGATTTTCAAAGTTTGACTATTTTGAGAGGTTAAGAAGTATCCTCCGGCGACTAAAACGAGAACTAAAGGCATAGCTATGAGTGCTAGGGTCTTATTTTGCATAACCTTTCTTTGTTTTTCGATTAATTAAAAATTATCTTTTTCTACTCAATTCTCCTGTATAGAAACCAAATGTAGTAACCAAATCCGAGAATAAAGCAGATAGCGGTAAAGCCGTAAACTCCAGCTACAGAAACCATTCCTTCAAATGGGGGTTGGAAACGGTAAGAGGGCGGATAGGTTCAACATCTGAGTATAGAAAGGCATCAAGCAAGAGATGTAGTATAAGTGCTCCTACAAGGCCTCCTCCAAGGATCTTCCACTTGTTTCTTTCCTGGCTAAGCTCAAGATAATCTAGAAACCGGTTTAACTCTTCTTTGAAGTAGTAAGTTCCCTCAGTGACTATAAGGCCTATGGTTAAAGCACCTGCTAACGTATGTAATCCTCCGTGTATAGGCCCGTTCATAAGGTTGAAGAAGACGAGTATTGCTCTAGCATCTACTGCGATACTGAGGAACTGGTAGAGAACCTTGAAGAGTTAGAAGGTGAAAGGCCTCAAATCTTACAGACTATAAATTAGAGGATGTTTACGCAGGGATTGATGTAGACTGATAACGCTGTAGCACCTACTGTAGCAAGTGTTGCAAGTATAGTACCTTTCTTGATACTGTTTTTGACTTCTTCTCTTTCGACTTCATCTAGGTACTAGGTTCATAGTAAAGAGTTGGTTTCATTAGATAAAAAATCAAACTAAAGCTGTGTTTTGCCTAAACAGTCACAACATTTTTAAGTTAGCAGTGTTAAATAATAGGTATGAGACTATCAGATATATACCAAGAAGCACGTGCAAGAGTAGAAGAATCTCTAAACTATCACTTCTCAGATGAACCTCTGGTTGTGACGGCAGAGAATAACTATGACTCTAGTTACGATAACCCGGCCAGTACGGGAACTGATCTTGAGAATCCCAGGTTGGAAGAAGTAATGGGAGAAGATGAGAAACTTGATCCAGCAATTCTAGAATAAAGTCTTCTAAATACTCTTTTCAATATCTATCTCTTATTATTCCTTTGTGGATGCATCTATCTCAAAATTCTATACTGCTAATTGCAATATTAATGCTATCTTCAGGATGTGTAGCTGAGAACGTAAATGAGGATAGTGCTTTAGAGTATACTTGAGGTGTTCGGTAATCTATCTACCGATGTTAACTCTACTTCTTTTGGGTACTCTCTAGACTCGACTAAGGCCGATCTTCTTGGAGAAGTAAATGAGATACTGGATACGTTCAGAAATAGTTTTGCCCGTAAAGGAGGTTACAAACTGGAGAGTACAGAAATTAAACTGTTAGACGCTTCCCAGGATAGTGCCAAGTTCAAGATAATATACACTATGAAAAATAATCAGCCGGAGACTATGAAAAACCCTTCAAGTTCAGACTGGTCAAGAAGAACAGTACATGGACTCTAGATAACCCTATAGACTACGGCAAGTTTAGAAACTTCGAACAGAGCAGTTACGGCAACTAGATTATAGTACGCTGGCTTCTACGGTATACATTATATCGTACCAGTCGTCTTCTTTCTCTTCTCCTACTCCATCAGGCTTATCTACTCTGGCCTTATATCTTTCAGGTGCTTCTAGGGCGCTTACTACTTCAGGAGTATTGTAAACATCTTCAAGCTCTTCTTCAACAACTTCTGCATTCTCTTCAGATACTACAAGGCTTTCGATTTCCGTCCAGTCTGCCTCAGGCACGAAGTATTCTCTGCCAAACATGTGATAGCCTTCAACGTCCTCATCGAACTGCATCAGTAAGTAGTCAGAACCTCCGCCAGCTGCATATGATGCTGCGATCTCTACAGAATCTGTGGAGTTTGGATCGGACTTGTAGTATAGCTGATTATGGCTCTCGAATCCCTCATCTTCTTTCAGTAGGCCTACCATGTCTTCAACTGAGTCTATGGACTGTCCTAGACCTGACTCGTTCTTTGTGATTGCGTTTGGGTTCATGCCTCTCATCAAAGGGTTTTCCTTTTCACTCCCTCTGAGTTCGGTGTTTACCCAGTCTGC
Organism: Candidatus Nanohaloarchaea archaeon; assembly: GCA_042217665.1. GTDB lineage: Archaea > Nanohalarchaeota > Nanosalinia > Nanosalinales > Nanosalinaceae > JBDGSH01. The sequence continues at coordinate 3,214 of JBDGSH010000058.1, read as the reverse complement.
AACCTTCGCAAGAGGTGTTGTCATCTACATGTAACAATTAGTTGTCTATTCTAATAAAAGTTCTGGAAAAATTATACAACTTCTATATCATAATCGCCTATCTCATGAAGTATCAAGTTTGACGCTCAGGCATAATGCGCATCAGCTTCTCTCTTCCGTTTACCATCTTTATACGGATTGTTAAGGAAGAAAGGACTATCAAAATCAGGCACCATCTCTTCACCATAGTCTTTCGCAGGATTATCGTGGATATCTGAAAGATTTCTAGGCCCGTAAAACCTGCTGTTATAACCGAGATCAAACAGCTTATCGCTCAGCAGAAAATGCTCTTCCTCAGAATTCTCCTCAAGTATATCCTGCATCATATCCAAGGCCTCTGAATCAACTTTTGCAGGCGCCTCAGTGCGATAAGAGTGCTTGAAGGATTCATGGAAAACCCGAGGATGCATATCCTCAGTAGTTTCACCAACAACTTCATACTCGCCGTTTAAAAGCTGTTCCAGGGCCTCAATATTTCTGTCGTATTCATCAAAAGGCCTTAGATCAAGTTTCTGATCTAATTCGACTCCTATGTTAAACCCTATTCCCCCTCGTCCCATAGATTAAGTATCGCTACTAAATGATTTAAACTGGAGCGATTTACTCGAAATGTTTCTTCTGAAGTGTTAGATAGAATAGCACTAATGCATTCATGATTACCTGAGCAATTGCTCCTGGGATTTGTGATGATGCTGCGATATTTATGGTTAAGGAGATGCTAAAAACTGTTATTGCAAGGAACCAGCCTAACTTATTTTTCTTGAATAGTTTGTAAGCTGCAGTAAATGCAGCTATTGCCATTAGACCAAAGGCTATAGACATTATCAAAGAGCTACTGTACATTGATAGTGATGCAATTACGCCGTTTATTCCTGTTAAGATGGTTAAGAACACTACTATCTTAATTCCCAGAGATAAGCCTTTATCTTCGGCCCTTATATCCCATATGACTTTCTTTTTTCTGGCTTTTTAAGAGTTATACTTCTTGAAGACCTCAACTAGTAATCTTTGCTTCAGATTGTCCGTACTCTTCGACGACAAAATAAAGTTCTTGACCATTAAGTTCGACTTCGTAAAATGTTTGTCCTTGGAATTGATTACCATCTCTACTCTCTTTTCTAGAACCGCCTTGGCAACTAGATGTTAAACAACCTCAAAATCATTAACTATAAACCGGCAGCATAATGTGCATCAACTTCTCACTAGTCTTTGCAGGGATTGTTGGGAGAAGAATAATTCGAAATCTAGGTAAATATCTACGTTACCTTCCTTAATCTTTCATGATAGTGACTCAAGAATTCTTTTCCGCAGAACATGTCGGATATATCCCCAAAGAATTGACAGGTGAAGACCTCTCGTGAAATTGCGTCAACATTAAATGCTTTAGACCTTATTTTTTAATCAGGTGGCATAACAATGGATAAAGGCCTCTTGAAGTTGGTTGGTGTATCTACGGCCCTGTTATTCATTGCTTCGACAGCGGCGGCCGAACATAATGAAACTGAAGAGTATAATGTCACTGGAGAAATAGCTGAAAACTTCACGGGAGAACTACCTGATAGTTTCCCTCCTAACGTGACTAGAGATGTTCCCCAGAACCTCACGTTTGAAGGAGAAAGGCCTGAAAGGTTGAGAGAAGGATCTTGTGTTATCTGGAGGAGCGAGGAAAAAGTCGTGTACAGGGGACCTCCTCCAAGTCCTGTAAAGCCTTCAGAAGTAGAGTTCCAGAGACCTAATCTCTCCCAAGAATACATCAGGAAACAGCTTGAGGAATGCTATGGGAAAAATATGAGGCCTAAGATAGGAGAACCGCTTCCAAATCCACAAGGAGAAGAGTTTGAAGGACCTAGAGCAAAGATTCGTGTTGTGAACGTATCAGAGCTACCTCCTGAACTGAGACAGAAGATCAAAACATCCGATCAGGAATTCTATTACGTCAACAGTCCTGTGACGCCAGGTATTCCGCCTTTCAACGGTTCGGAGTTCCCACCTGGTCCGAAGGACATAGATGTTCCAAAGAAAATCCCAGAGATCAGTCCTGTGAATGTTACCAAGATAGGAACACTTCAGGAAGCTAGGAAAAGGATTATGGAGTTGAGGAAAAAGATTTACCAGCTCAGATCCAAGGTGGAAAACTTGAGACAGAGGATTCAGAAGCTAAAAAACGAAGAAGATAGAAATGAGAGATCCTCCAACCGACCAGAGATTCCTGAGAACAGGTCAAAAAGGCCTGCAAGGCCTCCAGAAGATGTTCCGCCTTTGAATAGAACTGAAGACGAAAGCGAGCAGAAGAAATCGACACAACTTTCAGAGAATCCTGCTCCCGTAAATAGAACTGAAAATGAAAGCAGAAAAGAAGTTAGAAGGCCTGAATCTTCTGGAAGAATTAACGAAACCCAAAATCAGAGTAGAGGAGCTCCAGGTTTCATAGAACGGTTTATACCGTTCTTCTAGGGCTGGAAATAAGCTTAAAGACTTTTCATATCTTCTTTTTTATGGTTCGTACTTCTTGAAGGCCTCCGCAACTAACAGCGGGAATACTAGTGTGGCTTCTGCTTCTACCTGTGCGTAGTTTTTCTTTTCGTCGTCTTTGATTTTTCCCCATGAAACTGCTTCCTTTGGAGGCGCTCCTGAAAGGCTGCCATCTCCTTCCATACCTGTGGAGATGTAGACAGCACGGTCGGCCCCGCCTCTGAAGAGGTTGGACATGATCGCCTGGTGTTTTGGCACTCCATCCCCTACTGCAATGATGCCTGATTTCTCAGCTTCGATCGCTTCGTTAATCAGTGAGTCCCAATCGTCCAGGATCTCGATACCCACTTCAGGGTCTTCCTCCTGACGGTAGTAGAACATGAAGTCTCCTATCTCCGCGTCGATCATCGCAGGACAGTAGACAGGTATATCGTTGTCGTACGCATGGTAGACGAAGGAATCCCCGTGTTCAAGGCCTTCGTCCTGTCCCACGGCTTTCCCCAGTTCGTGGGCGAGGTCTGAGGGAGTCCTTATCTTCTCGTCCTCGAAGAAATCAGGGAAGAACTCGTCGTTGAGCCAGGACTCCAGCCAGACATAGTTATCGGATTCCACGTAGATGTTGCCGAGCCTGTTGATGCCTTCCTCCCGGAGCTTGGCCTCGTCAGCGTCCCACTCGCCCATCTTGAACTCTCTGGCGGACTTG
>JBDGSH010000057.1:0-6858 GCA_042217665.1 Candidatus Nanohaloarchaea archaeon | reverse complement strand
GCCATCTTTTACAATTATAACTTCATCCGGAAGATGTGTTTGTTCGACGATACTCTGAAATGCCTCTTTAAGCTCATCTGGATTATCTCCTATATATGTCGATAAAACTACTGATAGATCCATTTTTTGAGTTTGTCCCGTTATATAGTATATTTTGTTGATTATACTTATTAACCCACTTAATCCGAGGTTATTAACTAATACTGGTAAGTATTAATTCAAGATTCTTAACCACCTGCTGTTTGCCATAATTGGTCTCACAATACTCCCTACATCTTTTACGCAAGTATTCGTTAAAACCTTTACTTAGCCAATTTGATATAGTTTCGGAAAGTGAAACAGGATTGGTACCCTCACAAATCAAATCAGTATCTAATGACCCAACTACTTCAGGATTCGCCCCTACCGGAGTAGCTACGACAGGAGTTCCACAGCTAAGCGATTCAATAGTAGATAACCCAAACCCTTCGAGTTCTAAGGTTGGCATAATAAACAAATCTGCTGACTGATAATAGACTGGTAGGTCTTCTTCAGGAATAAAACCCTCAAGACGTATATTATCCTGTAATCCATTTTCTTCTATTAAAGACTCTAATTTATTCCTCAGATATCCCTTTCCCCCGATCACAAGTAAGGCATCGGGATGTGACTGTTTGATGAAGTTCATAGATTCAACTAAGTTTTCAAGTCCCATTCTCGCTACTAGCCTCCTAACAGTTAGTAAAATAGGTCTATCCTCGGGTAAGCCTATTTCTTCTCGTTTAGTTCTGGGGTTAGCCGAATAACTGAACTTTTCAGTATCAACAGCTAAAGGCACTATTTTAGTATTATTTACATCCCCATATAGATCTTCTAGCTCCTGTTTCATAAACTGACTACGCACGAGGAGAGTATCTGAATTATGTACTGCTCTATTTTCTAGAAGCTTAAATCCTCGGTTGGCAAGTCTTACAAACGGAGTCTTCCATCCATACTTCCCTCTATCAGCGTGTATTTTTATTTCCTTGGGTATAGGGGCATGAAAAGTGTGAATGTAAGGTATGTCTACTGAAGATCTAGACAGACCCAATGCTTGGAAAGAATTATGGACGTATGCGGCATCAAAGCCCATATTTTTATGTAATCTGTCAATAAGTCTTGGAAGGGTTGTTAGACTAAATAAGGGATATGAATGATAAAAGGAAGAGGATTTTGCGGGGCTTTTATACCTATATACTTCATATCCACCTCTCGTCTCATGTAATGGAGTATCTTCTTTTATTTTTCTAGTTATTATTGTGACACTGTGGTTATTTTCAACCAACTCATTTACCTCAGTTAATAGGGATTTTGTAATCCCACCTGTGCGCTGAGGCCAAAAAGCATCTGAGATTACCAGAATATTCATTGTTCTATCAGTATATAGGCTCCACCTAGACCTCCTAGTAGTACCCAATACATCTCAGATACCTTTACATTTATGAAAACATCTTGAAATAACGATGTAAACATTAATGCAAGTGTGGTAAGAATAGATGATAATGCGACCGAGTCATATATTGAATTATTTGATTCCTTATATACATATATACTTGTCTTAAACACATACCCTATGAACAATAAGAACACCATTAATCCCAAAACACCATTTATAATAAATGTTCTGAGATAAAAGTTATGCGCTTCCTTAAATCCTATTGCAAATCCAAGATTACCTGTACCATATCCAATTAAAGAATGGGGCAAAGATCTTGTTAGTAAACCACTCCATTGATCCATTCTTATTAAAACCCCGCGTAGAATAGCAGAGAGATGGAATCTTTTATACAATAAAGAGTTATACCCGCTAAGAAGTATAAGAGCCGGGAGAGTTAGTAATATATACCCCCATTTAACTGAAAAGAATCTTTTTTTTATCAACCTATATAAAACTATAGCTACGAGTGAAATTACACATCCACCTATTACCGATCTGGATATTGAGCCGGACATAGAAAAGAAAAAAAGTAAAAAAATTGCAAAATATCGTACCTTTTTGGTTTGGAGGAATAGAGAAAAAGATAAAAACACACTTGGTAAATAGTAGCCGGCACTAGCTAGTACTGCTGGTTGTCCTATTAAAGAAGTACCATAGGCTGTTCCCTTTGTCATAATAGATAATAATGCGCCGTACTCCCCAGTCATAACTTGATATATTGCCCAAATAGAATTCAAACAACCACCAATAAATATCGAATATATAAAAAATTCAAGATCCCTCTCCGATTCAATTAAATTAGCTACAATTACACCAAAAAACACAAACTCAAGCTTTTTCAGCCAATAAAAAGACGATCGGAGAATTGATAGTTCAAAAAATATATAGTTCAATAGAACAAGTAGAAATGAAAGAGTCAAATAGATTACGAAAGTATTGATGAATAGAGGGACTTTAACCTCATATTTGGTAGAGACAACAAACCAAAAGAAAAGTATGAATAATAACAAAATATCCTCTAGCCTTATTGTAAATTGTAAGGAGCCAGGGAGTATTATATCCAAGGGAATCTCAGGAGATATGCTTATAAAGATAATAACAGCAAAAATACACAATCTCCTGGTAGAGAAGAATGGCCGTAAATACTTTTTCATAGGGTCAATGGAATAGGTTATCACAGTTTTCTTCTCCTTCAATACCAATTAGACCATGGTAGGTTCCTTTTAATATACATACCGATACGTTATACTGAGTAGAGAGAGCATACATACCTGCTCGTATCATCCTCCACAAAGGGAACAAAATAAAGAAAATTAGTTTTTCCCATCCGAGATGTTTTCTTGCTATAAGTAATCTATTTCTAGATAGATAATAAAACTGATCTAACTTATCTGAACTTGCACCAACTTCGTGATACACCACAGCATCTCTCGCAACGACCACTTCAAAATCATTTTTCATACACCAGATACCAAGTTCAATCTCTTCACCATATAGAAACAGGGAAGGATCAAGAAAGTACCCTTGATCATTCCATCTCTCAAGCAATAGGTCTCGGGTTAGAAGCATAGCAGAACCTTCAACTCGATCAGATCCCCACCATTTCTTACTTGGAGGATCGTTCTGTGGCACTCCATAGAAGAGCATATTAGGATATTTACTACGAGAAAATGTAATTTCATCTCCAGACATATCCTTTATCAAGCCACCAACGACACCCGCCCCAGAGTCTTCTGCAACAAAAGCCATCTCCATTAGAAAGGATTTATCAACAACAGCATCATTATTTAGAACAACTGCATAGTCGTAAAAATTTGCAACAGAATATCCCAGACCTATATTGTTACCTCCGGAGTATCCTCTATTTCTTTCTGAACTAAACAGTAGTATATCTGAGCTGTTGTCTATACTAGAAGCACATTCGAAGTCGAATAAAGAATATCTATGGGACTTCTCAACATTTTCCTCATAATTAGTATCTGAGCTGGGATAGTTGCCAAGATATTTTCTAAGATTCATCAAGGAACCGTCAGTAGATCCGTTATCAACTACAATAACCTCATAGTTCGGATACTCAACATCCTCCAGAGACTCTAAGCATTCCGCAGTATCCTCGTAGTTATTCCAGTTGAGAACGATAATAGCGACCTCAGGCCAGTCCTCCTTATTTTCCCCTAGAACATCCTTAACTTGGCTCTCAGAACTCATTCTTGGTTGGTTAAGGTAGGTATACCACTCATCAAACTTCAAGATTCCCCTATAGACACGATCCTCTCGAAGACCGAGATACCGAGCTTATCGTCTACTTTCTCCGCAACCCGTCTATCCGCCTCAGTAAAGCCGCGCAGGAGAATCAGTAATCCTGTGTAGACAAATACGACTGTAACCGGTAAAGTCACTCCGAGGAGGAGTCGCGTGTCGACAGCATCAGAGATGTAGATACCGAGTCCTAACGTCGGAATACCCGCGATCCAAGCTTTACCCAGACTCCAGCTGTAAGGATGGAGGGTCTTGAGGTGGTATATTTCGAGGACTCCTAGAAGTCCTGCGGTGCTTAAGGCAGTTGCAGTTCCGATGACGATCACTAAGTAATAGAAAAAGTTAAACTTATAAATTTTGAGCCATATTTATTGCATCTGTTCGTATTCGACTTGATAAAAATAAGACGATGCTATAAACAATCACTCCGAGAGAAATAACCATACCTAGCTGAATAACGTTATTAACTCCATAGATTAGTTTGATCGGTATGAGAACCCCAGTCATAATTAAGGCAGAAGCCAGGCTCCAAAGTATCTTCTTCGTCTCAAATCGAATCTTGATAAACTGGGAAAGATAATGTGCATGTAGAATACTATTGACAATAAAAGAAACTGCTGTTGCAACAGCCGCACCTACTAAACCAAACTCCCAGATGAAAAAGATATTTAGAACAAGATTAATAATTATTGCAATAATACCCGATTTAGCCGCTAGATCAGGCCGATTAATAGCTTGGAGAGATCGACCTAAGATTATATGTACTGATTGAAGTAGTTTTTCACCCATTAAAATAATAAGAGCTATCCAAGCTATTGTATATTCCTCACCAAATACTAATCCCAATATCTCTTTAGAAAGAACCACAGTACCGAAAAAAGCTGGTATTGATAATAATAGTGCTGGAGTCATTGCCTCTGGCAGAATATTTTCTATTTTTTTATAAGAGTCCTTTGAGTCCCACTTACTAACATGGGGGAAAATAGAAGTAGCAATTGAACTGCTGAGTAGCATAACAATAGTTGTAACTCGCCATGCCATTTCATATGCACCAATATGGGATTGGCTAAGAAAGATGCCGAGTATAGCAACATCCATCCAGCTATAAAAATACCCACCAATTGAAGAGATAAAACTGTACTTAGAGTAATCAAATATAGAACGAGCTGATTTTATTGAAGGTTTTCCTAAAGGTATGGATTTCCGGTACCAAGCAAAAATAAATGTCATGGCCGAACCAAATAGTACCCCATATACCAACCCATAATAGTCAAAGCCCAATAAAACAAATACTGCTCCCGCTCCAACCCAAGTTAATTTTTTAGAGAACCGAATAATCGCAGTATCACCGACGCGTAACTCACCATTTAGAACTTTTAACATTAGCTTACCCATCTGTTGGAGAAATAACCCGATCATAATATACATAGCGACTTCTCCTCCAATATATGAATTCAGATAGTCTTGGAAAATAAGTATAATAGCGGATATAACGGATATAGATATAATTAACATTAAGAGAGAGGTGGCGAAGACACTATCCGGATTTTTCCCCTCACTTATTCTTTTTTCTACTCCCCCCTGTATACCAAAACCAGCCGGTATACCTAGAAAACCCAAGACTGTTTGAAATAAAAAAAACACTCCCATCTGGGATGCGCCAAGCTCCCGAGCAAAATAAGTTATACCAATAAAGGAGATGACTGTAGTTGTGGCACGGGCTATAAATAGCTTCAAGCTTGAACGAGCAATACCCATTTATAGTTTACCAGAGCTTCATATCACTAAACTCGTTTCATACGAGAAGATTAATTTATTTTGGTTGGTCTCGTCTAGTCCAATGATACATGACGTGGAGAAACGCGATCTCCAAGTAAACGCCGACGAGAGAGGTCATCTCGTCGAGATATTCCGTGAGGACTGGGATCTATACGATCCAGACCCAGAGATGTCATACTACTCGATGACATATCCTGGTGTCATAAGGGCGTGGCACCGTCATAACCGAGGACAGATAGACCACTTCATATGTCCTAAAGGTAGGATTAAAGTCGCAATCTACGACGACCGTGAGGACTCACCGACAAAGGGAGAACTCGATACCTTCGTAATAGGCGAACACAACCAGAAAGCCGTACGTATACCAGGAGACTGCTGGCACGGTTTCAAAGCGATAGGCGACGAGCCTGCTTTTCTGATCAACTTTCCCACCAATCTCTATGACTACGATGATCCCGACGAGGAGCGTCTACCCTACGACACAGACGAAATACCTTTGGACTGGGAGGAAGAACCTCATGGATAAATAAAGAAGATGATTAAATTAGTCAAAAAAGCTCAACGGATTTTTCAAGAAGAAGGCTTGCTTAGCCTTATATCAAGAACGATTTATTTTATTTATGCTAGAACATTTCAAAATATTTCCCCTAGAAAGACAACTGAATACAATGGTCAGCAGGTGCGTAGTATTTATTTATTTGATAGATATATTCCATTTGCTAAGGCGGATGGCGAACGCCCCAATTATGAATCTGGAATAGTTCAATCCATTAAGAATCACTCAAAGAATGGTGATGAAGTGATTATTGTTGGTGGAGGATGGGGAGTAACTGCTACAGTAGCGGCGAAGAATGTAGGTAAAGATGGGGATGTAATGGTTTATGAAGGATCAGCTAGTGAAATAGAGAAAATTAATGATACAACTAAACTAAATAATGTAGAAGATAGCGTAGCAGTTAAGCATGCTATTGTTGGTCCTCTTGTCAGCTTAAGAGGATCAGCGAACGGTGCTGAGAAAGTCGCCCCTCAAGAGCTACCTAATTGTGATATTCTTGAACTGGACTGTGAAGGGTCAGAAATAGATATATTAGAGAATATGACAATCACCCCGAGAGTTATTATTGTAGAATCTCATGGTATGAATGGATCAAGCTCGGATAATGTTGAATCCTTACTCCAAGAGTTATCTTATGAAGTTGTATCAAAAGAAATAGCAGATAAAGGTTTGGAAGAGACCTGCAAGGAAAATGATATTTACGTCCTAACTGGTATCAGAAGCAACATAAAAACCGAAACATAATTTAAAACTATGAAAGGAGTCTTACTCTCAGGAGGCAAGGGCACGCGTCTCCGCCCCATCACAC
>JBDGSH010000056.1:0-10838 GCA_042217665.1 Candidatus Nanohaloarchaea archaeon | reverse complement strand
TGACAAGGTCCACTACCGGAACCACACGTTTTCGGACAAGGCACCGGGATCCTCTCTCCTCGCCGTACCTGTCTACGGGGCTTACTCGATGGTTGAAGAGCATATCCCTCGCCCCTTCAACGCAGATAGTGAAGAGATCCTGAGCCAGGAAGCGGACAGGTACGTCGGTTTCCGCCCTGAAACGTATCTGACGGTCGATAAGCCTCTTCCCAGGCTATTGCTGGAGTTCCTTCTCATCTTCTTCCTCTCCGGCCTTCCCGCGGCTCTGACGCTTCTCCTTGTCTATAGACTACTCAGGCATGAAGATTACTCCAAGAAACTATCGGCCGCGACCGCACTACTCCTCGGATTCGGCACCAATATACTGTTCTACAGCACCGTGTTCATGGCGAACACGCTGGCGATGTTCTTCGGGTTCGCCTCGTTCTACCTGTTGAGGACGAGAGACTGGAGCCGGAACAAACTGTTACTGGCCGGGGTTCTCGGGGGCTTGGCCGGACTGATGGAATACTACGCCTTCATAGTCCCCGGTATACTCTTCCTCGGAATACTTTACAGGGACCGGATGCAGGGCATCACGTTTGCGGGAGGAGCTCTGCTCGCAGCCACACCTCTCCTGATTTACAACACGCTGACGACGGGCAGTCCATTCGTCCCCACACTACTCGTGCAGGGGGCTTCAAAGATACCTCAGACAGCAGCCACGTTTGTGCAGGCTTCTCTCAAAACCTCTCAACTCTCCTGGGTTATACCGGGATTCCTGGCAGGACCTATCTACACACCTCTACAGATTCTCAGAATACTCTTCTCTCCTTCCAGAGGCCTGTTTTTCTATTTCCCCGTTCTGCTGTTCGCCGTCCCCGGCCTTCTCTGGATGTACCGAAAGGACCGATGGACAGGCCTGACGACCGCCAGCATCGCAGGAGCGTTCATCCTCTTCAACGCGTCTTACATCGCGTGGCACGGCGGCCCCGCATTCGGCCCCCGCTACCTCGTTCCGATACTCCCATTCCTAGCCCTCCCGCTGGCCGCCGGCATCAAAAAGGCGTGGGAGAGGCCGAAGATACGGCCTGTAGTAATCGGTGCAGGCCTTCTCTCCATCTACATCGCCTTCCTGGGTTTCAACGGCACCTCCCTCCACCCCACCGTTCCTGTCGGTGAGGAGAACGTGACATCAAACCCTGTCGTACTGAACCCGCTCCCCGACTATCACACCCGTTTCATGGAAAGAGGACCGACATCACCCTGGATCACGATGCTCGCCGGAGTCCCGGATCATAACCTGAACGACCGGTTCCACTCGGATTCTGATCTTTTAACAATAGCGGAGTTATCTTCGGGGTTCCTGGTTCTCGAGAGGCCGTTCATAGAGATGGGCGTGATACTGCTGGTCGTTCTCCTACTCTGGGGGCCGTCCTTATCACGTTACCTCGACCTCCCCCCTAGAAAGACCGCACCTGCGGCCGTATTGATTTTGGGGGGTGCGCTCCTGCTCGTCCTCAACACCCAACCAGTGTTCCAGGGCAGCGGATGGTACGAGGATTACAGCACAGGGAACATGACGAGGAACGTGATGAGCAATGAGGCGACTCTCTCCATCCACTCCCCCACCGGAGGATACCTGCTTCTCAACGCGACACCCGCCTATCCCCGGAACCGGGCCTCGAAGCTCGTGGTGGAACGAGACGGTAAAGAGTTCAATATCACAGGACTTCTGGGGAGGAGAAGCTTCGGCATCCCTCTGAAGAGGGGAATGAACGAACTTCACCTGAAGGCGGCGGACAGATGTTTCAGGCCTGTTAACGTTATGAATAACTCCAGAGACCTCCGCTGTATTTCCTTCTGGTTCCAGAACATCGAACCTGTGGCCAACCACTCCAAACTCGGTCTCCCACGTTTCAACGGATCAATACTTCTCCGGAACTGGTACGCAAAAGAAACCACCAACAAAGGAAACACTTATCGCTGGTCCTCGAACAACGCGACACTCTACCTTCCCCACGGAAAGGACGAGATAGTCAAACTAACGATGAAGGTATTTCCCTTCAAGAACCGCTCGTTCTCACTGGCAGTTAACGGCGAGACCGTAAACTCGACGTATCTGGAAAAAAGAGAAACGGTGAACTGGACTGTCCCGCTCCGTAAGGGTTTGAACCGGTTGAAGTTTTACAGCACGGACGGATGCCAAATCCCGGCCAGGACTGACCCGGGTTCAACCGATACTCGTTGCCTGTCCGTGGGGCTGATGGACCTGGATGTTCAGGGTATGAAACCCTACGACAGCGTCGACGGGAACCCGGTCATCTTCCAGGAAGGCTGGTACTCCGAGGAACTCCTTGAGGGAGACGGTAGGCACAGGTGGATGACGACGAACTCCACATTTTTGATTTACCCGGCGCAGAGGGAAAATGTCGATATCTCTGGCTTCCGGTCTTACCACGTCAACCGCACCCTGAAAATCTACGTCAACGGGGAATATGTCGGGAACCAGTCCGTGACGACGGAAGAATCCAACCTGATTTTACCCGTTGAAAGAGGCATAAATCGTGTAAAACTATCGAGCAGTCCTCCCTGCCAGAGACCGTCGAAGGTGGAAAACTCATCCGATGAAAGGTGTCTTTCGGTGGATTTGAGATACAATGAAACTTCTGGATAAAGACTGGAAGGTGGTATCGCTCGTAGCAGCCTCTATCTTTGTTTCTCTGTCGATGCTGTACCTGTCCGACATCGGCCTGGTTTCCTACGACATGTACAACCATATGGCGTTCGCCAAGCACTACGCCAAGAACTGGTTTTCAACCACTATCCCTTGGCTCGGGGGCGGACTCGACATCTCCTCCTATCCCCCGCTCGTGTTCCAGCTTATGGCGCTCCTGACATATCTTCCTTTCGTTCCGCTGATCGGTGCCTACATCCTCCTGACCTCGATTTTTACAGCGCTCCTTGGATACTCTGTGGCGCTTTTCACCGGGGAGTGGCTGGACTATCCTATCTCCCGAAACGCAGTCCTGATAGGTGTCGCATTCTCTCCTGCGGTCCTCAAGGCGGTTGTCGCATTCGGGCAGCTGACGACACTGGTAGGCCTCACCTTCGGGTTCCTCTCGCTCTTCCTCCTGAACCGATATCTAGAAAAGGGCGGAAAGGAAACGCTTTTACTCCTCTCGCTTTCCACAGCCCTGACAGCGTTCTCCCACCATTTAAGCGCTCTCCTAACTCTTATCGGGCTTATAGGGGTGGCAATACTGAATATAAGAAGTTTCACGGCGGAAAAAGCGAAACCTCTACTCGTGGCAGCTATATCAACCCTTACCCTGACAGTAGTTGGACTCCTTCCAGCGCTCCGGGAATTTTTGGGCGGGGAGGTAGTACATGAAACCATCCCCCACCTATCAAGGCATCCCTTCAAGACCTCCAAGGCTACGGATCTCTTCCTCACCAGTTCGTATGGACCTGCAATAATCGGGTTCCTCTACCCCCTCCTTAGACGCGGTGAACAGGAACTAAAGCTCTACCTTCTAGCCCTATTTTTCGCTATCCTAGGACTGGGGATGGCGACTCCTCTCCCGGAAATCCTGTTCGGAGGCCTCGCCTCCTGGCTCACCTACGACCGTTTCACCCTTGTATCGGCCCTGCTGTTTACTGCGTTCCTTTCGGTCCACGCCCGGAAGAATATCTCTCGAAAACATTTCCTGATACTTATCACTGCCCTCTACATCTTAGGAAGTTTCCTTCTGGCCTTCCACGCCCACAGCCTCGTTTTCGGCAAACCGTTCCAGGGAGTTCACACCGACGAGGAGAGACAGGCCACCCTCGAGTTCCTGAACCAGAACGCCTCCAGCGAGTACCGGTACCAGACCTTCGGGTACGGAGCACCGATAGGAGATATCTATTTCTATACCGGGGTTCCGACACTGGATACGATCTATTTCTCAGGGCGCAAGATACCATGGATAAAAAGGTCGGGGATAGCCGAAATCGACCAGGCCGATCGAGGATTTTTCAGAAATTTCATGTCCCACACCGATAACTATTCGGTCAAGTACGTGTTCACGTATGAAAAACGCTACAGGGACTGGATGAACAGGTCGTCTTGGACCCCGGAGAGCCTGGCTGAAGGAGTCACCCTGTGGACGAAGACCGAAGAACCGGAGGCGGTCAAGAAGGTCGAAACGGAGAAAAACGTGTGGTTCGGAATCATCCCGCCCGCGACACTTATCATGCTCATCCTCTCGCTCTGGAATCTTAAGGGGAGAAAGGAAACCCCGATTGGAATCGGAGAGACCTAACCGGAGATAGCCTCCACACCCAATCCCTCGATATGAAGCCAGTTGAATCCAGAGGGACATTCCCTGTCCGCCGGGATGACTCCTCCCAGGATCTTTACTGTTTCGCCGGTGTAATCCGTTATATCCAGAGTCAAAGTCTCTAATTCTCCCTGAACAATCTCCGTTTTATTCAGTGATTCTCCATCTGAAAAGACGAAGAGCATCATCTTGGTATCGGCGCATTCGGGGAATCGGGGATTGCTAGTATTGTAGAGAAGGTATGAAGCGTCTCTGCCCGTCATAAAAGCTCTGACGTGTTCCGCGTCCTTCGGAACCGTCAAGGTCTGGGAGATATTGGACATTTGCCAGTCTCCAGGATTCCAGGGATGGAGGATGAACTCCGGTTCGGATGAACCGAATAAAATGTTGGCGGGAGCTCTCCCTCCAAACCCTCTCATCTTCCATGGACCTGCACTGACGACGCCGAAAGTCCAGTTATATCTTCGACGCTGAGAGACCACATTAGATGCATAAAACGGCTCGAAAGAAGAGATATCAGGGTCTCTGGAAACGATTTCTGCTTTCTTCCAATCAGGAGAAATAGGTGTCACGAACATGTAAATCCCGAATCCCACTACCGCTCCCAGTCCCACGATAAGAACAATTTCACGCCCTGAAAAATCCATTACTTTTACTCTCTCCCTTTACTTGTATAAAAAGTTTTTGAGTCGAAACAGATGAATCAGTTCTACAATTTTTCTATCAGACAATCTCTGATTCAGATGTGTTCCAGAAATTCCTCCAGTTTACGGGAATCGATAGCTTCCGAGCGACTGTCGCCAGAACATATCGCTCCTCTTACCCCGATAACATCGAAACCGATATCTCTGACGATTCCAACATCCTCGGGGGATAGAGATCCAGCGGCCGCGGTGAAAAATCCGCGATCAGACGATTTTGACACGAATTTCTTGAGTACCTCCCTATCCGCATGTTCGAATAGATTTCCCTCCCCCTTGACGGCTGTATCGACCATAACACCGTCCACACCACTCTCCACGGCAACATCCGGTATGTCTAACAGGCTGACCCCGTCTATCTCCCTGTAATCCGCATACCCGGCCAGGACGATAGATTGATTCTCGCCCGATGCTTCCGCGGCGACCCTCATGAGATTGACGGCGTCCTCCTTCGTCCGGGGCCCTTTCAACCCTACCTTCACGTATTCCGGACCGTGCTGTGAGGCACCCTGGACCGCCATGCCCACGGTACCGGGAAGGTCGGGTACATCCCCTACCGCCACGCTCACGGCCCTGTCCTCCGGAAGGACGTCCATTATAGACTCCAAAGTGGAGGGCGAGGGGGCTCCAAGCGATCCTTCATCCGGATTCTTTATATCCACTATATCCGGATCGAATTCGGAGACCGTCTCCGCCTCCCGAGCGTTCTTGACGGTTACGAGGGATTTCATCTTATGACATTATTCTACCGCCATATAATTAAATCTAACTCCCCGGTACCGGTCGGAGTCATGCCTCCCTCCTGCTTTCAACGTGAGGCATCTTCCCCGGGGAATCTTCTCCAGTTCCACCGCTCCTGCTTTCTGGTGGTCAGCGTATCCTGCCACAACCACTGACTGTTCCTCCCCTGCAGCCTCTACCGCTCCTTCCACTATATCAAAGGCCTCTTCTTCAGTTTCTGGGCCTTTCAGACCTACTTTGATGTAGTCGACATCGTATTCGGATGCTCCCCGGACTGCCATCGCAACGGTTCCAGGCAGATCAGGTACGTCCCCTACAGCAACACTCGTTTCTGTTCCGGGAGGGAGCATATCAAGGATATTCTCAAGGACATTAGGAGTAGGCGCTCCTAGAGAACCTTCCTCCGGATTCTTGATGTCAACTATATCAGGGGACGCTTCCACGACTACATCCACTTCCTCCGGCTCCACAACAGTTACCAGGGCTTTCATACAGAAGAAAGTGTGTGAGAGACTTAAATATGGTCTGACACCTTCCTCTCCAACACGTACCCTAGGAGAGATAAGTCCCCCTACTTACCAATTCTAGCTCTTGTCGCTCCTCCAGCAACGAACTCAACCACTCTAAAGACCCTCTCCATCCAAGTCCCCAATATCCTCATAAAACTCCAATCACAGTCTTTACTTAAAAATATATCGGTCCTCGCCTCATATATAGAACCTATAAGGTAGCAAAACTTCTGAATCCTATCTCTGAACTTTAACCGGAGGCATCTTTCCTCCCGGTGTTCTCTCTATATAGTCTACCTCCTCAAACCGGATACCATTAATACCCAACTCTTCAAAATCACTTTCTATTTTTTCAAGGATAGACTCCTCGAAATCTTCATTCGGAACATATTTTAAGAGATAGTCATCACCTTCCTGAACGAACTGGAAAAGCAGTAATTCCTGGTAATCCGCAAGAAGTTCGACTATCTCTCGCGGGAAAATCTCCTCACCGCTTTGAGACAACACCACGTTCTTTTTCCGCCCCTTCACCTCTTTCAGCACCTTACCGTGTGTATCGCAGGAACAGTTCTTCTCCCGCTCCACCACCACATCACCGAGGTTGTACCTGATAATAGGGTTAGCCTGATTGACCAGACTGGTGCCAACTAGCTCCCCCGGTTCACCTAAGTCTACAGGATTCTCTTCCTCATCCACAATATTAAGATGAACCGATTCCCAGTTCACGTGATAGCCCTCTCCTTCAGGGCATTCCCAAGCGATCCTGTTGAATTCTGTCGAACCATAGTTGTCATAGATCGGGGCTTCAAAAGCTTCGTTTATCGTTCTCTTCATATTCTGCGTCAGTATCTCTCCCTGTGCAAAGATAGCTTCAGGCGTTATATCATGATCCTCCTCCGACTGCAACATCTTCTTGGCAAGTGCGAAGAGGACTATAGGGAAGTAAACTATGAAATCCGCCGACTGTTCCTCAAGATATTCGAGCTGCTCAGTCAGAGAAGCATCAGAAGGGACTCGTTCCTTAGGGACGACAAGTTTCCGGGCAATCCCCTGGTCGAACGGTTCATACCAGTAATAACTCTGTTTTTTACCAAGAGAGTATCCCTGAAGCATGATATTGCGGAGATATATCGCCTCTACCCAGTCCCACGCCTGGCTATCATAAGACACGTTTAGACGTTCCTGTCTTGAAGAACCTGAACTCAGTAGGGAACCCTCCACAGAATTCTCCATAGCGGACTCCATCTCCCCTATTTCATCCCGCACTTCCTGTCCATCGATTATCGGGATTCTTTCCAAGTCATCCACAGTCTCAAAAAGGGTTGGCTCAAATCCTTCGTTGTCCCAGAACGAACGGTAGAAATCAAAATCTTCATACGCTTGGCTGACAAGCTCCCTTACGAGTCGATTTCGAAAACTTCTTATCTCCTCCTCTCTATAATGGAGTGTCTTGAAGCTTTTCCGGAGATAATAAGAGTTCCGAAGATCCATAAACGTACATTAGGTCAGAGATTTAAAATAGGTCTAGGCATCTCAACCCTTTCCTATCTCATGAGATACATTTAGGACGCTTTTCTACCTAATTGCTTATCACTTAGGATTTGTGTTTTCCCTCGTAACACCTCCTGAAACGGATTCAATCGTTCGGAAAAGCATCTCTTAATCGAGTTCCGAGCATCCTCATACGTCTACAATCACATCTTCTACTTAAAATGTACCGTAGTTCACAGGAGGCCTAAAAGGAGTATAAGCAGATAAAAACCTCCTTCAGGCGCGGCGTAGAACTTGTGCCAGCTCCTCCTGATCCTTCCGTAGTCCTCCATCCTGTAGAGAGTCACGAGGCGTAGAGCTAGGAAGAACACCGGTACGAGATAGACCGTATTCAGACCTGGAGACTGGACCGTAAAGTAGACCCCCGCGAAAGAAGGGATCACGAGGAAGAAGGCGGCGAGACGGATACTGTTCACCTCACCGAACCTGTCAACAATCGAGTAAAAATCTTCCTCTCCCTGGTGCTCCAGCTGGTGGGCGATCTCGTAGAAAGCCATGTAGAACGTGAAAAGGACCGAGAAGAAGACTCCGAGAGGTTTCAGAGAGCCCGCGGTAACAAGGTAGGGGTGGAGGAACACGATGAGGCCGAGAGGGACGGAATTCAGCAGTATAGATACGGCCCAGTGGGTTTTCAGTCGTGGCGGACCCTGGTAAAGGTAGAACAGGGCCGCGTACGCCAGGAGTAGTAGGGTGTAGGTTCCCGAGACCGGGAAGAAAAGCAAGGCGAGTAGTAGCGGTAGGTGGCCGATCAAATACGCCTTCCATCGCTCCAACCCACCTTCAAGCATCTTCCGGACGTAGTTATCTTCCTCCCAGTACTTGGCGTCGTAATAGTTGTTCATGCTGAACGAGTGGAGCTGTACGAGGAATACCTGCAGTAACCCGGCCGCCGCGGGAACAAGCGTTTCCCGGGAAACCCCGGCGGCTAGGACTCCTATCACCGCCATCCCCATGTTATGGTACCAGTCCCTGATCCGATAGAACTTCAGTAGATCCATCAAGTTCCACCTTCTATCCTGGTCGATACTGTTTCCCCGCCTTCAAGCACTTCTTCCAGCCTTTCCGGATGCTCTGAGCTTATGATCACCGCATCCAGACCAGTACCCTGTAACATGTCGAAGAACAGCGGGTCGACCACGTCCTGCTCCGGTTCAAACGCCTCACTCGCAGATATCTCATCAATCAGCTCTCCGTCCTTCCGGATACCCTCCACCCGTTTCAGGAGCACAACTTCTTCCGCTCCAAGAAGTCCTGCGATCCACGCCGATATGGAGTCTGAAGTAACCTCCCAGGAGTGGGGGAGAGGGTCTTCTTCCTTCACTAGTTTGAAGGGTAGCAAGACCGGGATTCCGTCTTCAGAAATCTCGGATTCCTCTTCTACAGTGTGGAACTTCTCCGACAGCCCTGCAAGCATCTCTCCCATGATGTCCATACCCCTTAAAGCTGCCCAGTGTGCCGTTTCGTCTGAAAGACCCAGCTCCTTATCAAGGTCGCGTACCGCGTCCGCAACCTTCCCTCCTCCAGGCACCACCAGAACCTCTGAACCGTATCTCTCCAGCATCGGGAGAAGCTGTTCAACGACCTCCTTGCTCTGAAGGGTCGCACCTCCGATGTTGACAACCCTGCGGTCCATGCAGAAGAAAGCGGGAAGAGAATTTTATCACGATTACCCTAGTGACGTAATCGCCGCATCCAACCTCTCCACACCCTCCTCAACGTACTCCTCATCGATATTCAGAGGGGGAGAGATCATGAGAACGTTCTCATTATTGGTGGTCCCAAGCAGAAGGGTTTCATCATCCGCTCTTTCACGTACCTCGCCCGCTTCCATCCCATCGAGCACCACTCCCAGAAGAAGGCCTCTCCGCCTCACCTCTTTGACGCCTTCAATCTCCGTCATCCTCTCTTCAAGGAGACTTCCTTTCTCCTCCGCGTTCTCCAGGAGCCCGTCCTGTATCAACCCGATGTTCGCCTTCGCGGCTCCCACGGCCGAGGGAACCCATCCGAAGGTGGAGTAGGCGCTCATCTCCGTCTCCGACATCTCCTCGCCGATATCCTCTCGCATCATCGCAGCGCCGATAGGAGCGTAACCCGAACTCATACCCTTCGCCAGCGTCATCATGTCCGGCTCCACACTGTACAGGTCCGCGGCGAACATCTCACCTGTCCTTCCAAACCCGTTCGCCACTTCATCAAGAATCAACAGAACGTCGTGTTCCTCGGTTATCTCTCTCAACCGTTCGTAGTGCTCCTTCCCGGGTATAAACACTCCCTGGTGGGTGAGGATAGTCTCCGAAAGGAACGCAGCCACCTCCTCTTCACGGAATATTTCCTCCAGATCCTCGTACCACTCATCACTTTCTTCAGGCGGTCTCACGTGCTCGAAACCAGGTGCCAGAGGTGAGAATTCCTGCTTTGTGTCCATATCACCGGCACCCATCACCCCGTAGGCGTTGCCGTGGTAGGAGTCTTCCAGGCTCACGATCTTCTCTTTTCCCGTGTAGAGCCGGGCCGCCTTGATAGCGGTCTCCACCGCCTCTGTACCGCTGACCGTTCGGAAAGATACCTGTAAAGAACCAGGTGTTATATCGTCCAGAGTCTCCGCGAGCCCGATAACCTGCTCGTTAACATAGGTGGGTTTGACATACGCCGTCTTCTCAGCGTGTTGCCGCATGGAATCCAGAATCCTCTCGCGACTGTAACCCGCGTTCACCACGCACCATCCCGCGACGAAGTCCACGTACCGGTCGCCTTCCGAACTGATCAGGAAGTTCCCTTCCGTCCTCTCGATCTCCACTTCCTGATAATATCCAGGCCTTCCAACGTACCGTTCGAATCTGTCATAAGTTCCCATGATTTGGACCGGAGCCTCCATGTTAAAACATCTTTCGCCTGAGTATCCAGAACGGGTAAAAAGCTCTCCCGCGTTTCCTCAACTATGTGGTCGGAGAAGTACAGGCCCGAAACCCTTGACGAATTCAAGGGCAGCAGCAGCGAGGTGGAGGAGGTGAAGCAGTGGGTGGAGGACTGGG
>JBDGSH010000055.1:0-4999 GCA_042217665.1 Candidatus Nanohaloarchaea archaeon | reverse complement strand
ACCAGGGACATGTAGTTGGTTTCCAGGTGGTAGATGTCATCGCTGGTCACCAGTTCCAGGTATTCGTCGTTGTCCAGCACGAGATCCTTGAAAAGATCCAGTGAGAACTCTGCGAACTCTATGAACTCTTCTATCTGTTCCTCCATTTCCTGCCGCTGTTCCTCGTCGATTCCCTGCGATACGCCGCCCGGTTCTCCGAATACTGGGTGTATGGCGCGGCCGCCGACATCTTCAAGCAGTTCCTGGGCTTTTCTACGCATTGAAGCGACCTTCGCGACTTTTTCCTGACCCAGTTCTTCAACCATTCCGATAACGTTTCTCTTGCCGGGCGCGGCTTCAGGCCCCATTACAAAGTCAGGAGCGGAGAGGTAGTAGAAGTGCAGTATCTTGTCGGAGAAGTGGAACAGGTTGTACATTAAACGCCTGAGTTTCTCCCCGCCTACAGTCGGTTCGGTGTTCCAGACTCCGTCAGAGGCTTTTGTCGCGGCGATGTGGTGAGGCCACGGACATACTCCGCAGACACGCGGCGCTATACGGGGCATTTCCTCCACCGCTCGATCCTGGCAGAACTCTTCGAAACCTCTCAGTTCCGTGGTCTGGAAGTACGCATCGCTCACTGATCCATCGTCATTAAGGTGTATATCGATTTTTGCGTGGCCTTCAAGCCTTGTAACCGGGTCTATCGTTATACTGCTGTCATCTTTTTCACTCACGGGAATCACCTCTCTCCCTTTCACGGACTTTCATAAAGTGTTCTTTTAACGGTGTTGAGCCGAAGCTGAAGTAATGCGTAAATCCTGTGAAGTCCTTAACGTTTTCAACCGTTTCCTCGATCTCTTCCTCGTCTTCAGGCTCTATAACCGATCCTATGGCCGAGGCGAACTTTGCGCCGACGTCTTCAGCGTTGGTCGGTCCGTAGCAGCCTCTACACGGCACGCCTACGTCCACGCACCGGGTTCCGCAGCCTGAACGCGTCACGGGACCCATGCACATAATTCCCTGGTCCAGTAAGCATTTGTCAGGATCTACTTCTTTTTCGTGCGGTCTGTTGAAGGTTTTTATGCTTCTGTCGCCTCTTTCACGGTCGCATTCCGAGCAAAGATTTTTCTCGCCCGCAACGACCGATCCTCTGGGCGGTAGATCTCCTTCTAGAACATTCAAAAGGAAGTTTTCTATCTTCTCCCGGCTTGGAGGACAGCCGGGCATTATGTAGTCGACTTCTACCTCGTGGGATAGAGGATGTACCTCTTCGTTCAGCATCGGCATTGTCAGGGTTCCGTTTTCTTTTTCGATTACTTTTTTGGGTCTTTCTCCGGATTCGATTGTCTTTACTTCCTCGTATTTTGTATCAAGTACTGCCTCCGTACCTTTAATGTCGGCAAAGCTTGTTATGCCTCCCATGTGGGCGCAGGCTCCGAAAGCCACCATGACCTCTGATTTTTCGCGGAGCTGTTCCGCCATTTCCCTGTGCTCTTCCTGTCTTATGGCTCCGTTGAACAGCGTAAGATCGATCTCGTTTTCGTCCAAGTCGTCGAGATCCTTGTACTTGAAGTCTGTGGCGACCGGCCATAGCACCAGTTCTACCTGGTCTCCTACCTCCAGAAGTTTTTCACCGATTCCCACGATCGCGGAGTCGCATCCCCCACAGCTGCCCGTCCATTCAATCGCTACCTTGGGTTTCTCTCCTGCTTCTTTTTCCTTCTGTAGTTTTTGTTTTACTTTCTGCGCGAAGCTTTTGGCTTTCTGAGTTGGCATAGTATATCACCTTGGGAACGGGCCGAGTTCCTCTACTTTCTCGGCCATCTCCTGTGTTACCTCTGAGAATTTTTGTCCTTCACCGGCTGAGACCCAGTCAAGGTAGACGCGTTCTTCATCTACTTCCATTCCATCCATGAGCTTGTCAAACAGTTTCTGCCTCCTTAGAGTGTGGTAGTTTCCTTTCCTGTAGTGACAGTCTCCAGGGTGACAACCCAGTATCATGACGCCGTCCGCTCCCGAGGTCAGGGCGCGTACAACGTACTGGTAGTCCAGCCTGGAGGAACACATTAGACGGATCGGAAGCACGTTGGAGGGCACATCGAGTTTGGAGCCTCCCGCCTTGTCCGCTCCCTCGTAGGAGCACCAGTTGCAGAGGAACGCAACGATCAACGGCTCCCATTCATCGTCTTCAACCTGCTGGGAAGCTCCTCCGTTAAGTTCTTCCTGCTTTTCTTCCACCATCTCCTGTATTTTCTCTTTTTTCTCCTCGAACTCCTGCTCGCTCATTGTAGTAGTCCCTCCATTTCAGCGGTAAGCTGGTCGTTTGTAAAGTTTTGCTGCTCTATCGCCCTCGCCGGGCACGCCCCTACACAGGCTCCGCAGCCTTTACACAATGTTTCATCAACTTCTGCAACGCCTTTCTCGTCGTTGCGGGAGATAGCGTTGTAGGGACAGGTCTCCACGCATATCCTGCATCCTATACACGTATCTTCATCCACCACTGCGTGC
This sequence comes from Candidatus Nanohaloarchaea archaeon, assembly GCA_042217665.1. Taxonomy (GTDB): domain Archaea; phylum Nanohalarchaeota; class Nanosalinia; order Nanosalinales; family Nanosalinaceae; genus JBDGSH01. Next base: position 2,512 of record JBDGSH010000055.1, on the reverse strand, counting down.
TGTGGCTCCAGCTTGAATTTTCGACCGGGAACCACTTTCGAGAGTATATCTCCCGTGGCTTCAAGTCCTTCAGTCAGGCTTCCGAACGCGTCCGTCGGGCCCTGTACTTTCCCGGAGACGTATTTTCCTTCCGCGGCCTCTGTCGGAGATTCAACCGGTTTCTGTACTTCAAGGAAGCCGTATTCGTCGCTGTGAAGCCCGAAGACGTCTTTTATCATGTCAATGTTCTCTGGAGGTGTCCAGCCGGTCATCAGTACTACCATGTCGACCTCAAGCTCTCTTTCCTCTCCCTGGTGGTTTTCTCCTGTAACCGCGATCTGCTCTCCTCGCTCTTCAAGATCCGCTATCTTCCCGTCCTCAAGCTTCCATTTGAGCAGGTTTACGCCGCGGTCCTGCGCCTCTCTGACGTAGTCGTCGAAGCCCTGTCCCGGCGTTACCAGATCCTCATGGACGTTGTATACTTCCACGTCGTCAAGCTCTTCTTTCATGCCTCTCGCGATCTTTAGGCCGTCCATACAGCATGTCCCGGAGCAGTAGGGCAGGTGTTCCTCGCATCGGGAGCCGACACAGTGCAGAATCGCGACCGAGTCCGGCTCCTCTCCGTTCTTCATCTCTACCTCTCCTCCCGTCGGTCCGGCCTCGGAGAAGAATCTTTCCGCCTCCATGTTGGTGTAAACGTCGATATCGCGCTCCCTTATATCCGGGTAGACGTTGTCCGCGTCGTAAGTATCTGCTTTCGGCGAGATTATTATGCTGCCAACCGTGATCTCCCTCTCCACAGTCTCATCCTCATAATCCACTGCGTCAAGGGGACAGGCCTCCATGCATTTTGTACAGTCCTCGACAGGGTAGTCGTCGCCAAGCTCTTCCTTGGTCTCTCCCTGGAACCTTAAACAGTTTTCAGTGTCGATCATGTAGGCGTTGGGAACCGCTCCAGGGAACAGCTTGTATATGGCTGAACGCTGGCTCATGCCCTTGTCGAACTCGTTGTCAACGCTGACAGGACAGGCCTGGGCGCACTTGTCACAGGGCATGCATTTCTCCGGGTCGACGAAACGGGCTTCTTCCTTGAACTTGACCTCGAAGTTGCCGGGCGACCCCAGGACTTCTTCCACCTGGCCCGGCGCGATTATCTCAATATTGTCGTCGTGATCCATTTCCTCGGTTTTGGGAGCTACCGCGCAGGGAGCGCACTGATCCTCCGGATACAGAAACTCCTGCTGCACAGTAAATCCGCCGACGCTTTCCCTGTCCGTTACCAGGTAAACCTTTCTATCTGCTCGTGAAAGCGATCTTGCGGCGTCAATCGCGCCGAGAGAGCCTCCAAATATCAGTACATCCGTGTCATACTCGATCTCCTGTATATCGATCGGCTCCATCTTCTCCGCTCTCTTCACTCCTGCGCTCATCAGGGCCTTGGCCTTGCTTGTAGCATTTCCTTCATCCTCCGTCACCCAGGAGCATTGTTCCCGCAGGTTAACCATGTGTAATCGGAAAGGATTCATCCCTTTTTCTTCCATGACGTCCTCGTATCCCTTCCGTTTTTCTTTCGGAGAACCGCCGCCTATCACGATCTTATCCAGGTCATTGTTCTCGATATCGTCTCCGATCATCTCCTGGCCGTCGCTTCCGCAGAGAAGCTCGTGAGTCTTGACGTATTCCACGTTTTCCATCTCCTCAACATGTTTCTTGACTTCTTCCAGGTCTACAGTATCGGAGATGTGACCTTTACTTTCACACATATATACAGCTATTTTTTCTGTCATGGTTCCACCGGGAAAATTTAGGAGCAGAGAGTCCAGCCTTAAAGCTGGATCTCAGCCCTGTTTACTCCATCTCCCTCATCGGTAAATGATACTAGAGTCGCGTCCTGCCTGTCACACCAGTCTTCTACGTCGTCCGGGAAGGTGTCACAGTCCGCTTCCGCGATGATCGTGTCTCCTTCCTCAAGTTCTTCTGCTGCAACTCCGATTTTGAGGGTTGGTTCAGGGCATTCCAGTCCTGTAAGGTCCAATTCCTTTTCTGTCATACGCCAATAAATTCCCTGGTCTCGTATATAAATCTTGCCTTCTAATCGACGCTTTAGCTCTATAACAAGCTTTAGGCCTGCCTAAAAAATATTAAGAAGTTCTACATTGATTCACAGCCAGATAACAACCAGAAAAGTGTTTGAACAATTTACTATAGACTTTGCGGTAACAAATCAAAACTTCTGGCTGTAGGCCTGGCCCAGCGCCAGGCCTCCGTCGCCAGGCGGAACCTCCGAGTTCGTGTAAAACTCCGGGCCTTCATCTTCAACTCGCTGTTTTATAGTCTCCAGAATCTGGCGGTTGTAGCAGACGCCGCCCGAAACACAGATACTGTCGATTCCGCTTTCTCTGGCTTCCTCAACGGCTATAATCGCAAGTCCTTCCGCCAGGAAGTGCTGGAAAGAAGCTGCGAGAACCTCACGATCCTCTCCACTCTCAACTAACCGCTTAAAAACCGGCTCCAGCTTCAGAATCTTTCTTCC
>JBDGSH010000054.1:0-2792 GCA_042217665.1 Candidatus Nanohaloarchaea archaeon | reverse complement strand
TTTAATTAGGTTGGCTCCAGAAAACATTTTTGTGAAACTCTACGAAAAAGAAGCCAAGCAACTTCTCCAGGAACACGGACTGAAACTTCCCGATAAAGAGGGAGCGGAAAGCTACGTGGTAAAGGCACAGGTGCTGGCGAAGAACAGAAAAAAACACGGCGGCGTAAGGTTCGCTGACACAAAAAAAGAAGCAGAAGAAATCGCTGAAGAAATGAGAAACCAGGAAATCAACGGCAAAAAAGTTAGAGATGTCCTGATAGAGGAAGAACTTGATTTCAAAGAAGAATACTACGTTTCATTCCTCTACGACACTGAGACACGGAAACCGTCGCTCCTGTTCTCAAGTCAAGGCGGAACAGGAGTAGAAGACAGAGAAACAGCAAAACTGGCGTTAAAAGACGGATCAGAGTTCAGATTCCGACAGTTTCTGAAGGAACAAAGCGTTGAGAGCAGCAAGATACGAAAGCTGGCTTCCACGCTATCCAGGCTGTTTAAAGCTTTCCTGGAGGAAGACGCCCGGATGATGGAAGTAAACCCGCTCGCAGCGACTGAAGACGGATACGTAGTGCTGGACGCGATGATAGATCTAGAAGACGACGCAATGTATCGACACGACAGAGACTTCCCAGAAAGAAGCGCAGAAGGCGGAGAAAAAACAGAAAGAGAGAAAAAAGCCCGGAAAATCGATGAAGACGATCACAGAGGTGTAGCTGGAAAATACAAAGAGTTAGAAGGCGATATCGGAATGATGCTAGCAGGAGGCGGCGCATCACTTACCAACATGGACGCACTGATAGAATACGGCGGCAGACCCGCAAACTACACAGAGTACGGCGGCAACCCTCCCACAGAAAAAGTCTACAAGCTCTCAAAAATCATAATGTCGAAAGAGCTTAACGGACTGTGGCACGTAGGCGGAACAGCAAACAACACGGATGTAGAGAGAACAATGGACGGCTTCATACAGGCTTTGAGAGAGGAGGAACCGGATTACCCGATTGTAGTGCGGAGGGACGGTCCTCACGCCGATGAAGCGTTCAAAAAACTTAGAGAAGTCAGAGAAGAGCTGGATCTAGACATGAAACTGTTCAGAAACGATAAACCGATGACTGAGTCCGCCAAAAACCTTATGCAGATGGTAGAAGAATACAAAGAGGCGGAAAGATGAGCAGAATACCTGTGTTCGACATAGGCGATACGTTGATGCCGTCGTTCAGGCTTCAAAACGAACTTATGAAGGATGAGTTCGAAGAGTACGGCGCGGAAGAGGTCCCTGAGTTCGACGTTAACAACTTCAGGATCTATACGCCGTCCGAGGTCAAGGAATACATGGAGAAAAACGGTTTAAACGATACAGATCCTTCAAGAATAATCGAAAAATACAAGCAGCGGGAGAGAAAATACCTGGAACAGCACAACGTTCTCAGCTTCCTGAAAAAGGTGTCGGAAGAGTTCGGACCGATCGGCTTCATCAGCGACAACACGGTAGAAGGCAAGAAATGGTTAGAACAGCTCCTGAAAACTTATGACATCAAATACAGGGGCTTCGTGGTCTCAGAGCAAGTAGGAGTGGAAAAACCCAGTCCGGAAATCTTTGAAGCATTCCTGGACCAGAGAGAAGAAGACGCGGAACGCTTCGTCTACTTCGGAAACAATCTGGACCGAGACCCTGCCTGTAAAAACGCAGGGCTAGAGTTCGTGCTTGTAAAACAGTTCAAGGTCTACGGCAGCAGCGATGAACGGTTTAACGCCGTTGAAAACCTTGATTTTGAAACGGTTAAAGAGGTGGTAGAATGAGCGTGTTCGCCGACAAAGACACAAAACTGTTGATACAGGGAATTACCGGTCGAGCTGCCTCAGAGAAGACGCCGCACATGAAAGAGTACGGAACAGATGTTGTGGCAGGGGTAACGCCGGGGAAAGCCGGAGAAAAAGTTTCCGGAGTACCTGTCTACGATACAGTAACTGAAGCGCTTCAGAATCATCCGGAGATCAATACTTCGCTTGTCTACGTACCTCACTTCGCCGCTAAAGACGCTATACTGGAGGCACTGGAGAACGGTATCAAAAAGATCAACGTCACGACAGAGAGAATCCCGACAAAGGATATGTGGCAGGTTAAGAAACAGCTGGACAGGAAGAACGCAACACTGATCGGTCCAACATCTGTCGGCGTTATATCGCCGGGGAAAACCAAGATAGGGCCTATAGGCGGCGATAAACCCGAAGAAGTCTACAGAGAAGGCAGTATTGGCATCGTCTCAAAGTCGGGAGGCATGACTACGGAGACCGCACAGGTTGTTAAAAACGCAGGTTTCGGGGTTTCCACCGCCTTGGATATCGGAGGCGACCGTATCGCAGGAACCAACTTTGTGGAGGCCCTGGAAATGTTTGAAGACGATGATCAAACCGACGCAGTGGTAATGTTCGGCGAACTGGGCGGAGTCTACGAAAACCAGGTAGCTGAGATGGTGGAGGAAGGAGATTTCTCCAAGCCGGTGATCGCGTTCATAACCGGAGAGTTCACAGAGGAAATGGCTTCCCGGCAGTACGGCCATGCAGGAGCTATAATCCGAGGCGACAGAGACCAGCCCTCCTACAAAAAGAAACGGTTGAAAGAAGCCGGTGTCCACGTCGTTGACGTCCACCACAAAATAGGAGACAGACTGGAAGAAGTTCTCCAGCAGTCGTAAGCTACATAATTCTCTGTGAGAAGAAATAGTTATGAGTTCTAAAACCGCTAATGGAGATTCTCCGGTTACCGCTCGAAAGACAAAAGTAGTAGATAGCTC
>JBDGSH010000053.1:0-7061 GCA_042217665.1 Candidatus Nanohaloarchaea archaeon | reverse complement strand
GGAAGACGCCTTAAATTATTTGAATAATTTTTTCAAACCCTAGGCAATCAGAAAACCTATTCCGGCTGTCAAAGCCATTGCCAGGAAGAATGCGCCGGTCCAGGCCAGAGCTGTTCTTCCAACTTTCCTCATATCGGTGTTTGACTTTCCTTCGACCAGGCCGGAGCCGATAACTGACGCTATCACGGCTTCATTGAAGGAGATCGGTATACCGAAGAATATTCCGATCTGGGCGAGTACTGCTGCTGTTCCAAGTGCTGCAATAGATCTTCTCGGCCCAATATTGGAGTAGTCGAAGCTTACCGCCCGGATAATTCTTGGCGAGTAAAGCCAGGCGCCTATCATTATTGAAAACCCTCCCATCAACAGTAAAACATTAATCGAGTCAATTAAACCGGTTAAAGGACCTACAGCCAGTCCTACAGCCGATGCTCCTGCCGAATACGCCACGTAACTGCCTGTTAACAGCAGCGCTATCTTTATCTTCTTCTCAGAGTTTTCTCTTGAGATAAAACGCCTTAAAGCCTTAGCCAGGAGAAAGCTGAGCCCCAGTGAAAGAAACGGGACAATAAACCAGTAACCAACCACTTTAACAATTCCAGGAAGCTTTAAAGGGTTGCTGAACGCCAAACCGCTGCCGATAACGGCTCCTATAACTGTAAAAGCTGTTGGCATAGGGTAGTCTCCTAAAACACTGACAATTACCAAGGCTGCGGCTGTAAACAGTATTAAAGCGGCTTGAACCGTCTGAATTTTGCCTCCGATAATGCCTGAGCCAACTGTTGCTGTAACGTTCTGTCCCTGCGTCAAAGCTCCAAGTAACGCGAAAAAACCTGCCAGAAGAGCTGAACGCAGAACGTTGGCGGAGCGGGCGCTGTTAACAGGTCCAAACGCTGAAGCCACTGTCGAAGCCCCTATCGACACACCCATAAACACTGAAGCCGTCAAAGCGAACAGGTAGAGTATCTGCTGCATCTATTCCGCCTCTAAACTCTGCTTAAGATTTTTTCTCTTGTCTTCTTCCGGTACGGAGACCTGCATCTCAAACCTGCCGTTGTTTAAATCCTTGATATCGACAGAGAACTCCTCAGTGTCCAGACTGTACGGATTGAAACGTAGAGCGAACCAGGAGTACACTTTAGACTCTATAGCTCTGATAAAGCCTGCTAGCTTGGAGTAAATCGGTTTGGCTGCCTCCTCTGAAGCGTCCGCTAACTCTTCGTCCGGCAGTTCTTTATCAGCTGCTTTCTTCCCTGCCTCCGCCACTTTCTCAGAGGCGTTCTTCAAATCCTCAGTGACACCGTTGCTCTTCTCTTCAAGTTTCTTTTCCTCAAGGGTTGCCTCGTTAACGGTTTTCCGCTTAACATCGCCTTCGGATTCTTCAACCTTGGGACGCCATTCTTTGAAGCGTTCAACGGATTCAGAATCTTTCAAAGCTTCTTCAACTTTTTCTCCGAACTCTGATATTTCTTTCCAGTCGCCTTTTTTCTTGACACCGGAATTAGTTTCTTCAACAGAGTTCTCGTCTTCCGCCATTCTGTATCAACTTTACAGCGAACACCTGTAATAAGAGTTACGGTCTAAGAGCCAACGATCCTCTGTATTGACGATTTCAAGTTCTTAAACACTTCTTCGGGGCTTCTCTCTCCATCAATCATGTTCCAGTTCTCGTGTTCAGCTACCTTCTTACCGTTCCGGTTCGACTTTTTCATGTAGCTGTCGTCAAGCTCATGTATATCTTTCTCTTTATCTGACATTCTTCTTGCTGCTTCCTCAGGCGAAATATCAAGGTAGAAAACCTCATCAGCATCGGGAAGGTCAGCGTCAACACTTTTGATATACTCCAGCTTATCTTCCCACTCCTCTCCTTCAAAGCCTACAAGTTGATGGATTAGATTGGCTTCCCTGTATCGATCACAGACAATTATACCGCCTTTAGACAAGTACTTTTCTATGAGCAGCCTGAACTGTTTTCTATCCGCAGCGTAGATGTCAACTTTCTCCTCCATGGAAAGATCCTTCCTATCACCCAATTTACCGTCAAGATAAGCTCCTACAACCCTTCCTCCAGGAGTCTGACTATATGTCGGAAACGAAAGCCGCCAAACACCGTCTCGAATACTGTCCTCTACCTTCTGCTCTTTTGGATCAGGATATCTGCCAGGCATCTTTTCAACTAACCACTGCTCGTCTGCAGAACTGATACTGGAAAAATTTTTTTCTCTAAGCCAGTTAACAAGCATACCTGTCTGAGTCTGCTTTCCTGAAGCATCCGGCCCTTCAATCACTATCAAAGTTCCGGGAAGATCATGGTCTTTCATACCTTAGATTTGACGGAGAAGGTTTTAGAAATAAATCCTCTGAGGAAGCCGCAACCCTAAAGAAAGCCCGCCACCAAGTATGAATCATGTTCCGTACCAGCGAGAAGAAAGCCGTCGGGTTCTCAACACTGCTTATACTTTTCAATATCGCGTTAATGAGCGCTTTATCCTTCACACCGGTCGCGTTGATTCTCCAGCTGGTCTTCTCAATATCTTTCGTAGGCATAATCTTCTACGGAGCTCTGCTAACCGGCGGAAACTGGATAGCGGAAAAAGGAATCAAAGAAGACGACAAAACCAAGGCATTAATCGGTGTAACGATTCTACAGTTCGCATACGGAAGCTTTGGCGCCGGACTTCTCGCACCGTTCCCTCCAGCATTTCAACTTATAGCACTATCCATCACAGCTGTCATAACAACTTTAATGGCGGTAGGAGCCGGCGCACTGGTCTACGGAACCGATAAAAACTTTTCCAAATGGCAGAGCTACTCTAACTACTGCTTCCTCGGCGTTCTGGGAACCGGTCTCGCAGGAACACTCTTCCGGCCGATTCTTTTGGCTGCGTTCGTTCTGGCATTAGCCGGCTTCACAGCTTTGCTGGTCTACGAGATCTGGGATATGCGTACAAAGCCTGAAAAAACATTTATGAACGCATTAGGTATCTACGTAGCTTTCATGGGTGTCTTCATCCAGATTCTGCAGCTTGTGCTCGAAATGCTTTCCGAAGAATAATGTTAGTCTGCGGCTGAGACGGCCGGAACCTTTTCATCTCGGGTTTGCTGAACTTTGGGAATGTTTAAACTGACTTGGGCGCCTCCGTATCTTGACTCTCCTAGATCCAGTTCTCCGCCGTAAACTTCTTCTACCAAGTTATTCACGTGGTAAAGTCCGATTCCTGTTCCTTCTCCCTCATCTTTTTCTAGAGCTTCCTCAGGGTTTTCATACTGCCAGCCTTTCCCGTTGTCCTCAAATATTAGTTCTATGCTAGAACCCAGGTCTTCTACGGTGATATCAAATCTCCGTTCTTCCTGGCCTTCTCTATAACCGTGATTCCTGGAGTTCGTCAAGAACGTGTTAACAGCAGACCTCAATCCTAGACCCGCTTCGATTTCTTCAGACTCTGAATCCCCTAAATAGCTAATATTAGTTTCAACACCGGCGGAACCCTCCCATGGAATCAGAATTTCTTCAACCGGGCTAGAAGACGTCCTTCCATCCATCAAGTCTCGAACATCGCTGAAACCTTCAGAGACCCTTAAACAGTTCTCATAATCGTTCCTGTATTCTTCAGGGACGTGATCTCTTAACTCCCAGAGCTCGTCCATAACCTTCTCTGCCGACTCCTCTGACTCTCCTTTAATCGACGCCATGTAGCGGCTGTAAAGATCTGAAATATCATTATACGCCTCCTGCGCTTCTTCTTTACTTATACCAGGTTCAGAATCGTCCTCTCCCTCCAGAAGAACCCTAGAAGCAACAGTCTGTATATCATTTCCAATTTCATGCTGAAAGAGCTTCGCTAGATCATCTTCTTCCAATCTATCATCCCTTGAGGAAGTTTTCGGGCTAGCGGAGGCGTTGTCTGAAATCGACATTTTCAATTTACCTGCAAGTTACCTTTTCCGGTTACCTTCCCGTAACCCGCTAAGTAAGACTTGAGACGAGTATTTAAAACCTTTGTGACTTCTAACCGGTTTCAACCATTCTGAACAAAACAAACTTGATACTTGACGTGAAAGCTTGAAGCATGGAACACCGTGACCTTTCAGACGCTGACCCCGAAGTACATGAAGCCCTGGAAAAAGAAATGAGGAGACAAGAAAAAGAAGGACTTGAGATGATCGCATCCGAAAACTTTGTACCCAAACAAGTCCTACAGGCGCAGGGATCAATTTTAACAAATAAATACGCAGAAGGGCTTCCAGGCGACCGTTACTACGCCGGATGCCAGCACCACGACAGAATAGAAAACCTGGCGCGGCAAAGAGCCTGCGAAATCTTCAACGCAGATCACGCCAACGTCCAACCCCATTCAGGAAGTCAGGCCAACTTCGCAGCCTACTTCTCCCAGCTAAACGCAGGCGACAAAGTTTTAGGTCCTGTGCTATCCCACGGAGGACACTTAACACACGGCCACCCCGTAAACTTTTCCGGAGACCTGTTCAACTTCGAGACATACGGAATCAACGAAGAGACAGAACAGTTCGAAAAACAAGACGTGATGAAAGCCGCAAAGAAACATGATCCAGACCTCATAGTCTGCGGCTACTCCGCGTATCCACGGGAGATCGACTTCGAAATGTTCAGAGAGGTTGCGGACGAGGTAGACGCGCTGCTGATGTGCGACATCGCCCATATATCCGGCCTGGTCGCCGCAGGAGAGCACCCGAACCCGTTCCCCGAATGCGACATCGTCACCACCACCACTCACAAATCGATCAGGGGTGCGAGAGGCGGAATAATCCTATGCAAAGAAGAATACGCCCGCGACGTCGACAAAGCCGTCTTCCCATACTCTCAGGGAGGACCCCTGATGCATCAGATCGCAGGCAAAGCAGTATGTTTCAAAGAAGCGATGAAACCCGAGTTCAAGGAATACGCCAAGCAGATCAAAGCAAACACACAAGCTCTGGCCCAAACACTGAAAGAAAACGGTTTAAAACTGGTTTCAGGAGGAACTGACAACCATCTCGTGCTTGTAGATCTCAGAGACGAAGAAATAACAGGTAAAGAAGCGGAAGAAACGCTGGAGTCATGCAACATAATCACAAACAAGAACGCGGTTCCATACGACCCGGAGCCTCCAAAAATAACCTCAGGGATCCGGATAGGGACGCCTGCGCTGACAACACGCGGCATGGAAGAAGAACAGATGCGTGAAATAGGAGAAATGATCGTAGAAAGAATCGAAAATCCTGAAAACGATGAAATAAAACAGGAAATCAGTGACCGTGTAGAAGAGCTGCTTGAAGAACACTCGCTCTACGCAGAGACAGATATCGAGTACTGAAGAAGGAACGGATTCGAGTTATAAATCTGGAGCAGAAGACAGATACGAGGGGAGCAAATGAGACAGTACCTTGAAACAGTCGAAAATATTCTGAAAAACGGAAACCACAAACCCAACAGAACCGGCGTCGACACGGTAAGCACGTTCTCACAGACCTACAAAATCGACCTGCAGAAAGGATTCCCTCTACTAACCACCAAAGACCTCTCAGGCTACCGCTGGAACTCTCTAATCCACGAACTGCTCTGGTACTTCTCAGGCGAAGAACACATCAGAAACCTGCGAGAGGAGACGAAAATCTGGGACGCCTGGGCCGACGAAGACGGAAAGCTTGATACCGCATACGGACGGTTCTGGCGCCGCTACCCCGTTCCCGACGAGGACTCACAGCTGCCAGGAGAAGCATGGGCCGACAAAAACTGTCAGTGGGTGGAAGAGGAAGAAGACGGAAGACTCGTGTTCGACCAGGTACAGTACGTCATCGACACTTTAAACGGCGACAACCCGGACAAAGGACCTAACTCCCGCCGACTAGTTATCAACGCCTGGCACCCAAGTAACGCAGCAGTCTCAACGCTTCCGCCGTGCCACTTCACCTACGTCATCAATGTCCAGAACGGAAAGATCAACACACACCTAACACAGCGCTCAGGAGACATCGCACTCGGAATACCGTTCAACATCGCCGCCTACGCACTTATAACCAAGATAATTGCGAGACAGACAGACTTCGAACCCGGAAAGTTCTCACACACGATCGTCGACGCCCACGCATACTGCGGAAAACACGAAAGAGGCGAATGGTACGCAGACAACCTGGAAAAACTCCAGCAGAAGATTAAAAACGCGGAGCAGCGTGAAGACTACCTGAAAATCAGAGAATGGCTGCTGGAGAACGCGCCGGAGGAACGGGAAGGAGAGCAAAAATACGATCACATCCCCGGTTTACTGAAGCAGCTTTCCCGAGAACCGCGGAAACGACCGAAAATCAAGGTTCCGGACGAAAAAATCGATGAAATGGATGCAGAAGACTTTGAACTGGAGGACTACAACCCTCATCCGAGTATAAAGTTTTCTGTAGCGGAGTGATACCATGGATCAGTCAAGCTGGAACCTGCTGTTCGGCTGGATAACGGGAAAACAGTGCATGCTGCCTGAAGGATGCTCGGTTCCGATAGAAGGCTTAGCAGTTTACATGATCGTCTTCGCCGCCATAATTTTGATTCTCGACCAGAAGCTCCGGCTAAGAGATCGCTCAATAGATTTCTACAGGGAAAAGATTTCCAACAGTGATTGAAATGGAAAAGACTATTATAGCGGCTGTGGCAGAGGATGGCACGATCGGAAAGAACGGGGAGATGCCGTGGCACTTTCCTGAAGACATGAAACACTTTAAAGAGACAACTATCGGGTTTCCTGTCGTCATGGGTCGCACAACATACCTCTCGCTGCCTGAAAGCTTCAGACCGCTGGAAGACAGAACCAACATCGTGTTGACCAGAGAAGAAATGGATATAGATGAGAGTGTAAAACAGGCGAACAGTCTCGACGAGGCCTGGAGCTACGCGGAAGAAACAGGAAAGAATAAGGTTTTCATCGCTGGAGGCGCCTCAATCTACGCACAGACAATCGAAGAAGCCGACAGGATGATTCTAACTGAGATCCCGGGAGAGTACGACGGCGACACTTTCTTCCCTGACTGGAGCCAGGAGAACTGGAGAGAAGTAG
>JBDGSH010000052.1:0-10356 GCA_042217665.1 Candidatus Nanohaloarchaea archaeon | reverse complement strand
TTGAAGAAGTTGGAGGAACCGAATGCCTGAATACAGGTCTGAACACTGTCTGGCTGCTGGATACAGAGGAAAATCGTTTCGAGAAGGTTTAGAGGTAGTGGATTGAGCTGGTTTCAGGGTTTTGACTTAGGCACTTGTCTACTTTCTTGATTACTTCTCCGATTCTTTTGCCTGTCTGGTTTACATAGATTATTCCTTCGTGTTCCAGGTTTTCCTTTTTTACAAGTGTCAAGAAGTCGTCGTCAAAGCTGAGAAGTATGTATTCGTTTTCTCTCGCTATTTTAAGCTGTTCTCTATCCGGTTCCCCTAGATTGTTTTGCTCGTGAGCGGTTTTAACATGCCTTCCACGGTTTCTGAGACCTTTGGATACCGGGAGCCAAACGCTTTCGTCTGAATAGACAGTTTTCATGCGGTAACTCCTGTTTCGGAAACCTTTGCTCTTAAGTCACTGATGTTTTCATAGTAGTAGGCTAGAGCTGTGTGGACATCGCTTAGAGAGAGTGCAGGGTAGAGCTCAATGATTTCGTCAGGGCTGTAATCGCTGTGCTCGTATGCTTTGGCGATATCTACAACCCTTATTCCGGTTCCTTCCACCGTAGGGGAGCCCTGACTGTGTTCAGAGTCTTCAATTATCGACATATGACTTTGTTCGTCTCAAACTTGAAATAAGTTTCACGTAGCCAATATTGAGCAGACAAGCTTTCACTAGAAAACTTCTATGATGTGTAGCTCGAAAGCTTTGTGTCGCCGGGAAACTTCATCCCGTCTTCCGCAAAGATGATTTTGGCGTCGACCTGTTGGTCCAGCCACTGTTTTTGCTGTTCCATGTCGGAGTTCAGGAATTTTGAGCCGAAGTGTGTTATTATGGCTGTGGAGGCGTTCAGGTCTTCTAGGATTTCTGGTACTTCGTCGAGCGCTGTGTGGCCTTTTATTGACTGGTTTCTGGGGCGGACGCAGTAGATCACGATTGTGTCGCAGTCTTTGTAGAATTCGATGAGTTCTTCCGAGAACTCCGTGTCGGTCCAGATTCCTGTTGTTTTTGCTTCTGTCTCCAGGATGAGTCCCTGGGTGTGCGGGTCGCTGTGGAACATTTGCTGGGAACGGATTTTGAGATCTTTGAACTCGTGTTCTTTCTCCGGCTTCAATTTTTCTACTCTGCGGCAGAGATCTTTGTGGTATTCGGAGACCGCTTTCTCCAGCTCGCCTTGACCTTCCAATACGGTCTTGTTGGCGAACAGTGTTCCTGGGTTGTCGTAGGCTTCGGTCATCATCTCGATGATCGCTTCTGCATCGTTTGAATGGTCCGGGTGTGCGTGAGAAACTACTGTGGCTTCAATTTCTTCTGGAGAGTCTTCCTGGTTGGCGTAGACAAGCGCTCCTGGCCCAGGATCAATAAGGACAGATGTTTCATCGGTTTCAACCAGTATTCCGGCGGTTCTCCTGTCCTGTCTCCCGGTCACGAACCGGCCGCCGCCTGTACCCAGGAACTTCAGCTGCATAATCTTTCCTGAAACTCCAATAGATAAAAAGTCGGGAGTAATGGTCTGGAAGCACAAGGTTTATAAGTTGTCATGAGTAAATAACAACATATGACTCCGACCGAGATCTACGAGGATGCGAGGGATGAAAACCTTGAAGAGCTCCGCTCTGAGGTTGGTTTTTCTGTGGAGCTTCAAACCCGTGAAATTCAGACCAGGTGAGTATAGTGGTAGAGTTCATTTATTCGATGGATGACAAGAACGATGTTCCTGCCGAGATCAGCTTGACTGAAGGGCAGGATTATAAGTTGGAAGGCTTGACTGAGGACGGCTCATATATTGTTTACGAGTCGGAAAAAGGAGCTGAAAAGCTTGTTCCTATTGAGAGAGCTTATGCTGAGGAAGAGGTTTCTATCGCTGTAAATATCGCTGAGTGTCTCTCTGAAAAAGAACAGCAGACAGACCAAACAAACCGGAGAAATAGCGAAGCATTAACAGATGACAGGGTTACAGGTGTCGGAGAAAGCCTTGAAGATGGTAAGAAAGATGAAGACGACGAAGGTGTTTTCAGGTGAGTACGGGTAGCTGGAATTATGCGGAAAATACGGTTGAACCTACAGCTTTTGATGATGTAGGTAAAAAGAGTTATGGTGTTGAGGCCTATTTCTGGGATGAGATGGGTTACGCTCACTCTCAGGGCTCCGTGAATGTATCTAAGGAGAAGGTTCTAGGTCTTTTTCGCATGGGAGAGTCTTATGATGCTTCGGAAATTAAAGGCACTGATTCTGAAGGTTTTATCTGGAGTGATGGTTCTACAGCTGTCTATGCGCTGTTGGAGGACAACGGAACCACGGTTGGAATGGATGTTAAGAGTGTTGGCGATCTAAATGCTGTAGTTAGAGCTTTAGAGATGTCTCCTAGCGAGTTTGAAGAAGCTATTGAGACTGTCAGCGGGAATGCTTGGCGGGAAGCCTATGTTAGAGCTGATGAGAGAGATGTCGACTCAGAAGTTTACTTGGATGCTCCGGGTGAAACGTCTGAAGGAGGTTTTACGAACGCTCAGTTCGAGAGATCAGTAAGAAAAGCCAGGAGAATGTCCAACAATCCCTGGAACAAAGACACTGAGTAGTATTTTACTTAATTTCGCTTCCTATCTCTATTTCTTGGTCGGTGTCTAGCAGGGAGACTGTGTCTCCTTCCTGGTTTTCTGCGGCTAGCATCATGCATTCGCTGGTTTCTCCTCTCAGCTCTGTTGGCTCCAGGTTTGCGAGGACTACTACGTTTTTGCCTTCGAGTTCGTCTTTTTTGTAGTGGTTTTTGAGGCCTGCGCATGTCTGGAGCGTTGCCTCGCCGATGTCGACCTGTATTTTGTAGAGTTTGTCGGCGTTTGGGTGTTCTTCGACTTTCTGGATTTTTCCGGTTCTTATGTCCATGTTTTGGAACTCTTCGAAGCTGACCGTGTCTTGGTTGAATTTTTGTTTGGCCTGGTCGTTTCCTTCTTGTTGTTCTGTGGTGTCTATCTTTTCGAATAGGATTTCGCGTTCGCCTAGCGGGTGTCCGTCTTCGATACCTCCTAGAAGCGGGTCGATGAGTTCGTTGAAGCCTTGTTCTGTGTGGATTTCTGTGTTCAGCATTTCTGCGATTTTTTCTGAGGTGTCGGGTGTGTAGGGGTAGAGTGTGACGGCTAGCGCGCGGATGATCTGGATTGCGGTGTTGATGGTTTCCTCCCGCCGTTCCTGGTTGTTCCATGGTTCTTCTTCTGAGAGGTACTGGTCGCCGAGTCTGGCCAGTTCTACTGCTTTGTCGACGCCTTTCTTGATCTCATGGTTGTCGAACGCTTCTCTGTAGTTTTCTACGATCTGTTCTGCTTTTTTGATTGTTTCTTCATCTTTTCTTTTTGGTTCTGCGACCGGTGCCTGGTTGTTGAACCATTTTTCGGCTAGAGACAGGGTTCTGTTTACGAAGTTGCCTACTGTGTCGTTTAGGACGTTGTTTACTTCTTTTTCGAACTCTTGCCAGGTGAAGGTAGTGTCGTGGTCGTTGGGGATATTCTTGGCGAGGTAGAAACGCCAGTAATCTGCTGGATGCATTTCTAGCGCCTCTTCTGTGCTTAAGCCTTTTCCCCGGCTCTTGGAGAATTTTGTATCTTCTGCCAGTAGCCATTCGTGTATGAACTCATAGTTGGGCAAGCCGTATTCTATCTCTTCGTTGCTGGCTCCTATCAGCATGCTCGGCCACATAACTGTGTGGAAAATGCCGTTATCTTTGCCCAGAGAGTAGTATATCTCTGCGTTTTGGTTCCAGTTCTCTTTCCATTCTTCAGAATCATCGAAATACTCTCTTGTGAATCCTATATATCCTATAGGTGCGTCAAACCATACGTAGACGACCTTATCACTATAAACTCCTTCATCAAGTTTTGGGACATCTAAACTCTCTTCTTCTATCCTCTGATTTATTCTTTCGACAGGTATGTCGAAACCCCACTCGATATCACGTGTGATACATCTTTGCTCTGTGTCTTTTATCGCGTTCCTGTATTCCTTGACTTTGTGTTCTGGAATCGGTGTTTCCTCGGAGTTTTCCAGCCATTCAAGTAGTTCATCTTTGAACTGTGGAAGATCAAGGAATAGGTGTGTGGTCTCTCTCATCTCTACGTCTGTCTTTCCACATATCTGACACTCTTTATTATCGATTTCATCTGGTTCGACTAATTTTCCGCAGTCATCGCACTGATCTCCACGAGCCAAACCTCCGCAATGCGGACATTCTCCTTCAACGTATCTATCCGGAAGAAATCTTTCATCGTTGTTGCAGTAAGGAAGTATCTGTTCTTTTTCATTGATGTAGCCGCTGCAGTAGAGTTCTTCAAACATGTCGTGCGTCTGTTTTCGATTGTAATCGCTGTGTGTATCGCTGTAGATTGAATAATCGAACTTGAAATCGGTCAAGACTTTCTTGACTTTCTCATGCTGCTTATCTTTTAGTTCTTCTACAGGCATGTCTCTTTCTATTGCTTCTAGTTCTAGAGGGGTTCCGTGAACGTCGCTACCCCAGATGAACTTGTTTTCAACTCCTTTGAGATCTAGGTACCTGTGGAATATGTCCGCCGGTAGAAATGCTGTGATGTTTCCTAGATGTGGCACGCCATGAACGTAGGGCAGTGCTGATGTTATCGTGACTTTGCGTTGATCAGAACTCATGTATAATCACCTGTTTCTTTCCGAGATATTCTTCCTTACTTTTTCCATATCGTTTTTCTTGTCTCTATGTTTGGTGTAATCAGATATCATTTCTATAATCTTAAATAAAGAATCCTTCCGGTTTATCTGGAATAATTTGTAACTATCGTTTCTCTCGTACTTTCCCTCTATACCGTATCTTTCTTCGTTTGTATAGATCTGAGTTGTCTTGACCTCCAGATCCTCCAGTCTTGATTTAAGCATCTTAAGTATCTCCTCATCGTAGTTCCCAAGCGCGAACTTGGCCTTACCTTCCGTGACGAAGAAACTTCCTTCCGCA
The DNA here is from genome assembly GCA_042217665.1 of Candidatus Nanohaloarchaea archaeon. GTDB lineage: Archaea > Nanohalarchaeota > Nanosalinia > Nanosalinales > Nanosalinaceae > JBDGSH01. The sequence continues at coordinate 5,356 of JBDGSH010000052.1, read as the reverse complement.
TCGATAAAACCAGTAAGAAATGCCAGGAACTCCTCTTTTTTCTCGGGTAGAACTAGGTCAGCTCTTGCATCGAGCAAGAACTTGAATGATTCATTCAGGAATGCCTCAACGTGTTTACTACCGTCTTCATATGGGCCGCCCTCCCAGACTCGGCCGTATTCATCGAAGAGATCTTTAAACAGCTCAATCTGTGCCTCCTTTGTTGATCCGCAATCTACCTTAATTGTTTTACTTTTCTTGCCGACTTTTCTGGTTCTAAGATCGCCTATACAGAACCCTAGCATGTAATTCTTTTCCTCAGAATCTTCTGAGAAATCCTTGCGTTCATACTTGATATGTGATTCTGAAATATCTCTAGTCGATATGTCAAACTTCTTCAGCTTGTTGTAAACGGTAGACCTGCCTGTGTCAAGCTTCTCCGCTATATCTCTAGTTGAAAGCTCCTCCACAACGTATAACTTCTCCAGTTTCTCCTTGGTGATGTCGTCTCTTCTAGCCGGCCCACTACTTCTCCGCGGTATGTCGTATTCTCGCAGCCTTTTGAGTATAGTTCTCTTGGAACAGCCGTATTCTTCAGCGATTTCATTCGAACTCATCTCCTCCTCGATGTAAAACTCTCTAAGTTCATCTTCAGGAATCTTGAGTTTCTTCATGTATCCGGTTACCTAAAGACGTTTAATAGCCTTAGTGTGCATCGCACCAAATAAAAGCAAAGTCCTATTGACAAAAAAGATTGGCTACTTGCTCAAAAATTAAGGTGTCTATCCGGATACTAAAACTGAGCACCTGGCTCATCTGGAGGAGAAGGCTCATTCATGGAGAAAGTGCTGAGAGCCGTAAATCTTTTAAATCCGTTGAATTTCGGTGCCTTTTTTATCTTTACGCTTCATCCTGTATATATGAAGAGAACTGCTATTGTTTCTACTCTCGGACCTGCTACGAACACTGAAGACAAAATCGAAGACTTAGTTGAAGCCGGAGTCAACGTTTTCCGTTTAAACTTTTCACACGGAGATCATGAAGGCAAGAAGGAGCTTTTTGAGAGAATCAGGAATGTTTCAGAAGATGTTGCGATTATGGCGGACACTCAGGGACCTGAGATCCGTTTGAATGAAGTTGAGGACGGAACGGTTATCGAGCCAGGCGATGAGATCCGTTTGACAACTGGGGATGTTGTAGGCGACGCGAACCGTGTGGCTGTTGACTATGACGCGCTTGTTGACCACTTGTCGGAAGGCGACCGGGTCATGGTTGACGACGGAAAGCTTGAGCTGAAGGTTAAAGGTATTGAAGGCGAGGACGCAGTCTGTGAAATTGTTCACGGCGGCGATTTGAAGTCCAACAAGTCTGTGAACGTTCCTGGAAAGGATGTTGGTATGCAGGCACCTACAGAAAAGGATAAGAAGGATATTGCTCATGCTGCGAAGCTTGATGCGGATCTGATTTCGCTTTCGTTTGTGAAGCATCCTGACGACATTAAAGAGACCCGGGAAGTTCTTGAGGAGAACGGTGCTTCCGATACCAAGATTGTTGCGAAGATTGAGCATTTGAAGGCTCTTGATAACTACGATGAGATTTTGGAAGAGACTGACGGTATCATGGTTGCGAGAGGAGATCTTGGTGTTGAAGCTGATCCGTCCAGGCTTCCTCTGCTGCAGAAAGAGCAGATTAAGAAAGCTAACAAGGCCGGTAAGCCTGTGATTACGGCTACGCAGATGCTTGAGTCGATGACAGAGAATCCTTCTGCGACAAGAGCGGAGATTTCTGATGTTGCGAACGCTGTTCTTGACGGTTCTGATGCTGTGATGCTTTCAGGTGAGACTGCTGTAGGAGATTATCCGGTTGAAACCGTCCAGTTCATGTCTGAAGTTGTTGAGAAGGCTGAGAAGCGTTTGGCTGGTCAGGAGCATCACACTGTTGATGATAAGGCTGAGAATGTGACTGATGCGATCAGTAAGAGTGTTTACCAGGCTTCTGAGGATCTGGATGTTGATTATATCTTTGCTCACAGCGTTTCCGGGTTTACTGCGAGGAATGTTTCGCGGTTCAGGCCTACTACTCCGATCTTGGCGTTTACTCCTAGTGATAAGGTTAAGCGTCAGCTTCAACTGGTCTGGGGTGTTGAGCCTGTTCGGGAGGAGTTTGCTGATGAGCCTCAGCAGATGATTGAGAAGTCGGTTGGAACCGTGTTTGAGGAGAGGGATGTTGATGAGGATGCCAGCTTTATTTCGACTGCTGGTATTCCTGCTTCCAGTTCCGGTACGACGAATATGATGCAAGTCAGAAGGTTTGAGGAGTTTCTCTGAGAACCTTCTTTTAGCTTCTTCTCTTTTTTCTCTATGTTTATATGATCCGGTTTTTGAGTCTGTGGAGGCTTGAGATTCCGAAGTCCGGTGTCTGTATCTGTTCTGCTTCCGCGATCCGTGGTTTGGTGAGGTCTCCGGACATGACTGCGGCTGTTTTCATGCCTAGTCGGTTGCCTGTTTCTATGTCTTCGAGTCTGTCGCCTATCATGATTGAGTGGTTGACCATGTAGTCGAAGTATTTTTTGAATCGGTCTCTGAACTCCTGGCTTGGTTTTCCGACGAGTTCTGTGGCACCATAGCTCTTTATCGATGCGTTTATGGCGTGTTGGTGCGGTATCGTTGTTTTGCCTGTGTTGAATGTTTTTTCGTTGCTGCAGAGGTATGCTTTGCCTCCGTTGTCCAGTATTTTGTGGATTCTCTTTATTTTGTCGTAGTTGAACTGGCGGTCGAATCCTATTACTGCGTTTTCTGCGTCTTCTACTATTTTTACTCCGGTTTCTTCGAGTTCTTTGGTGATGCCGGATTCTCCGACTGCGTATGTTTTGGTTGTTTCTTTTTGTTCGAGTTTTTTGGCTGCTACGTAGCCTGAGGTCATTACGTCCTGTTTTTCGGCTGGTATTCCTTGTTCTGTCAGTTTTTCGGCGTATTCTTGGCGTGAGAGCAGTGTGTTGTCGGTGTGGTAGAAGACTTGTTTGTTTTTGTCTTTGAGTGTGTAGATTAGGTCTTCTGCTCCTATCAGTGTGTCGTTCCAGCGTATCAGCGTGTTGTCTAGGTCGAAGAAGAAGTATTTGAAGTCCTGGATCTTCATATAGTTTGTTTTGTCGGTGAAGTCTTATTAATTCTCGACTCCGAAATCCTTGTTTTCAACGACTCTGACGATGTATCCTGCGACCCGGTTTCTCAGCTTCTTGGATTCGAACTCTCCCATTTCTTTGAGTTCTTCCTTGTTTTCTTCGAAGTCGTCTGAGAATCTTTCTGCGTCTGCGTCTACCAGGTCTTTCGCAAGCCGTTTGATGTAGGTTGGTCGTACACGTCCCATACAAAGGTAATTTCCGGGGTCAACCTTCTTAAACCCCTGCTTTGTATCGCTGTGAGAAATTTTATCAGGTATTTTGGAAGCCTGAATTAATTAAACGATGGATATCTAAGGGTTTGTGAGGCGGTAGTTTGACCGGTTTTCCTTTGCTGGCTGTGGATCCTGAGGGTATAGAGTTGGAGCTGACCCGTGAGCGTTGGAGCCATATTGTTTCTCGCCACGGCGAACTGTCTAATTGCGTGGAGGAGGTTTTAGAAACGGTTAGGAGTCCGGAGGAGGTTGTTGCTCAATCCGGAAGGAATGATACTTTTCATTATTTTCGTGAGGTCTCTGAGCTTGAATACAATGATTATATCTGTGTTGTTGTGAATGTGGAGAAAGAGTTCCTGGTTACTGCTTATCCTACCAGCAGGAAGAAGGTTTAGGCAGGTACAGCGTCTTCTATGTCTTCGCTGAGAGGCAGATCTATGCCTTCTTTTTCGCTGAAGTACATTACGGTGTATCCTACTACTTCGCCTGTTTCTCTGTCCTTGCTGACCACTACGCCGTTATCTCTGTGCACGTTTTCCGTGTTCTCACACTCTCTTAGTGTGATGTAGAGCACATCTGCGGTTTCGTCGTAGGATACTTCCATATTTGCTTATTTGATAGCGGTGTTTAAATTTGTGGAGAGTTTTGGACGAGTTCAGTTTTGTTGGAGGTATTCTTCTAGGTATTTCATTGGCGGGTAGCCGTAGCCGGCGTCTTGGTGCCAGTTCATTTTTTTGTATTCTTCTGCGGTCACCCATTTGTAGTCTTGGTGTTCTTTTGAGAGCTGTATTTCTCCTTTCCAGTCTTTGCAGTGTATTATAAAGGTGTCTACGTCGTTTTCTTCTTCTATTTCTTCTCTGACTACGTCTTCGAGTTTTCCGAGGTCTAGGCCTGTTTCTTCTTTCACTTCTCTTTTTGAGGCGTCGAATCGGTTGTTGGATTCTTTGAATCTTCCTCCTGGTAGCTCCCATTTTCCTGCCATTCGGCCGTAGAGCGTGTATTTGTGGCCGCTGTGGATCTTATCCTCTGCTGTTTTCTGCATGGCCAGGAATCGGCCTTCGTCGTTCTGTATCAGGAGTTTGACAACTTTGATCTTGTCGCCTGTTCCGTAGTTTTTCTTCGACTCCCTGTACTCTTCTAGGTATTCTATAACGGGCAGAATGTACGAGGCGTCTTTGTGCCAGTCTAGCTCCAGTGCTTCGTCTTTGTCTGTCCATCTGTAGTCGCTGTGTTCTTCTGAGAGCTCTATGTCGCCGGAGAAGTTGCTTGTATACATAACAAAGCATTTGACGAGTTTTTCATCATCTTCTATTTCCAGTCTGACCAAGTCTTCCGGGCGGCCGATTTCTAGGTTTGTTTCTTCTTTTATTTCTCGTTTGGCTGCTTTAAACCGGTTTTCGTCTTCCTGTATTTTTCCTCCGGGCTGCTCCCATTTTTCGGACATGAAACCGTTTTCAGAGGATTTTCTCAGCATTAGAAGCTTTCCGTCCTGGTTTTTGATCAGGATTTTTACCACAGGGATTTCTTCTGTCATATTAATTCGTAGGCTTCCAGTGCTTTTATTTCGTCTCCCAGTTTTTGTCTGGCGTTTTTCAGGTTGTTTCCAAGGTTTTGGGTGTCCAGCCAGGTGTATTCTGTGTGGTCGGTTATATCGGGTTTTTCCAGTACGGTTTCGAGGTCTTTGTAGCTGTGTTGGGCGTAGACCGGTATTATTGTGTAGTCGCCGCTTTTCCATGAGTTTTCCGGTTTTGCTTCCGTAGCCTGGATTTCCAGGTTGAGTTCTTCTTTTATTTCGCGTTCGGCGGTTTCCGGCAGGGTTTCGTTTCGGTGTTGTTTGCCGCCGGGGAACTCCCATTTTTTGTTGTCGTTTCTCTTGGCTGCGAGAACGTATCTTTCTTTCTCGGTGCGTGGTATTACCGTGGCTGCGACTTTTCCGGTGTGGTCGTTCATTGGCTGTTTATTCTAGGAGTTCGGTTGCGTTAAG
>JBDGSH010000051.1:1164-5146 GCA_042217665.1 Candidatus Nanohaloarchaea archaeon | reverse complement strand
GAAGAAGCTTAGCAGTGAAAGACTAGAGGAAAAGTAAATTAGAGGATGTCGTCCTCTGAGACGATGACAAAGTCTCCGATGCTTCTTACCGCGGAGAACGGCACAATGTTTCTGCCTTTCCTGTCTTCCTGAAGCTTGACATCGTCGATGTGCTGCGTTGTTTCTGTTATAAGCAGATTCATCAGTTCCCCGGTGTCAGCAACGTATGAGATATCGTCTACTTCTCCGTATTTTTTTCCATGCTCTTCTGAGACAATTGTTTTTCCGATTAACTGTTTTCCACGTGGTTTGTCTACCATAATTTTCGAAGCCTCTTATACACATTTTTGAGTACAGAGGCATTAAAAACTTACATGGCGCGCGTCTTCACAGCAGTAAACATAGACGACCAGCAAATCCTGGAAGAGCTCAAACAGGTAAGAGACAGGCTCGACCTCGGATTCAAACCGGTAAACACCGACAAAATGCACATAACGTTCCAGTTCTTCAAAGACATAAACCAAGAACAGATCAAAGAAGTCAAAAAAGCTATAGAAAACATCTCAATCAACAGTTTCAACGTAGAAATTAAAGGCGTCGGCGCTTTCCCATCAAACGACTACATACGAGTTATATGGGCTGGAGCCGAACACCAGAAGCTCTACACGCTTAAAAACCAGCTTTCAAACCACGAAGTAGAGAACGACAACGATCACAGCTTCAAGCCTCACGTCACGCTTCTCAGAGTCGAAGACGTCCACGGAGAAGAAAAGAGAAAGCTGAAGAAAACCCTTCAAGAGTTCCAAAACCACCGGTTCGGCAGCCTGACGGTCGACGAAGTCAAGCTCTACAGAAGCGATTTAAACCCAAAAGGCGCACGCTACAAACAATTAGCAGCCAAAAAACTATGAAACTAGACGAAAAAACAGAGATCAAGCTTGCAGCAGCTCTAGCAGCGGTAGGAATAGCGTTAATGTTAGCCTCATCAAAATACATGGAGCCTGAGAAAACCAGGATAGGCGAGATCGACAGAACAATGACAGGACAGAAAGTACAGCTCCAGGGAACCGTCAAAAAATCCACTTACACCGACAAACACACATTCCTGACGCTGAAAGACGGAAAAAACAGTATCACGGTCGCAGCGTTCAACACACAGAAACAGTTCCCGGAAAACGTTTCAGTAACTGTCGAAGGCGAAGTCAAGCTTTACAAAGGCCGTCTAGAAGTTATAGCAGATGAAATAAAAAGAAAAGACTAGAAATAGTCCTCCAGGGTTTTGAATGCGTCTTCAAGGAATTCCACTGTATCTTCAAGGTCTGAAAGCTTTACTATTTCTGTTGCTGAGTGCATGTTTCGAAGAGGCACACCGATAGAGCCTGTAGGAATTCCTTCTTTCACCAAATAGATCTTTGCGGCATCTGTAGCTCCTCCTTCCCAAACACCTGGCTGATAGTCGTGTTCATTGTCTTCAGCAGATTCTACAAGCCATTTCTTAACTTTCTCCGGCGTTATAAGCCCTCTGCCTTCGCTCTGAACCATCGTAATCTCTACACCTTCACCTATCTCGAGGTCAGAGTCCTGAGCGTCTACGCCAGGAATATCGCCAGCAATCGAAACATCGACAGCTAAAGCAACATCAGGATCGATTCTATACGCAGCAGTCTTTGCACCTTTAAGACCGACCTCCTCTTGCGTTGAAAACACTACTACAAGCTCATAATCTTCTTCAAACTTTTCTAGCGCTTTTAAACCGGTTAAACACCCTACACGATTGTCTAAGGCTGGACCAGTCACAAAGTCATCGTTTAAAGATTCCAGGCTTCTTTCAAACGTCATATAATCGCCTACCCTTATACCCATATCTTCTACCTCTTCTCTGTCTTCAGCGCCGACATCTATAAACAGTTGCTCCGGCTCCGGCAGCTTGTCTCTCTCTTCTCTATCCATTAGATGCGGAGGTTTCATACCTATAACTCCGGTGATCTCTCCTCCTTCGGAGCTATGTATAGTTAGTCTTTGATTCATCAACGACTGTGTTGTAACCCCTCCAACCTTTGAAAACCGGATAAAGCCGTTTTCATCTATTGTCTTAACTGTTAAACCTATTTGATCCATGTGAACTGTAACCATCAACGTTTTTTCTCCATCTCCTTTTCTGGCGATCAGGTTTCCGAAGTCGTCTTCCTCAACCGTGTCTGCTTCATCCTCCACTTTTTCCCTGATTTTCTGTCTTATCCTGTGTTCGTCTCCTGAGACGCCTGGCGTCTCAACAAGCTCCTTCAACAGCTGCTTCATATTCCAAAATTAGTTGAGTAGATTTTAAACGGTAACCTGCCAACAGTTCTTACATGTTGATACCGGCGCTGATACTGCTGCTTCTGATCCCCTTCATCGACCTGTATCTTCTGGTTATGGTCGCGGGAGAGATCGGTTTTCTACAGACGCTGGCGATCGTGGTAGTTACCGGGTTCGTCGGCGCCGGAATCGTTAAGAGGGAAGGCGTCAACGTTCTAAGGAAGCTTCAGGCAGCTGTAACCCCTGAAGAGATCTCCCGGAACGTGATAGAGGGCGCGCTTCTTGTAGTCGGAGGCTTCATGCTGCTGACACCCGGACTCGTAACCGACTTCCTCGGCTTGATGTGTGCCTGGCGACCGACCCGGGAAAGAATAATGCTGAAGATGGCGGACAAAGTAAAGTCAAACATCCGGTTCGAAGTCCAGACCTTCTAAACCGGAAACAACGAGAGAAGCTCCGAAGATAGCTATACCGAGGCCGGAAGGAAGCTCTGCGCCGAACATAGAAGCAGCTAAAACAACCAAGACAATCGAAGCACCTCTCCTAACTGTTTTCAAGCCAAGCCGCTGAAAGTTGACCAGCGACGCCAGCAACAAAACGGCGGAAGCTGTCAAAGCCGTAGATACAGCCGGCGCAACATACTTCAGGCTGAAACTTAACGCCTCAGGGCTTCTAACCGAAACGATCAATCCGGTCAAAAGCACAGCCTCCGGCGGAACTTTCCTCGAAACATCCAGCTCTAAAAGCTCGCCCGCAATAACAAGCAGAACCAGGCCCGAGACAATCTTCATCCTGTCAACATAAACTATCTGCTCGTAGAACGGCGCAACTAAAGCGACCAGAAAAGCGCCCGCCACTAACACAGGAGCAGCTTTTAAAACCATTTTTAAAGCATCCCTTCGGGACTCGGAACGGGAGTAAAGCACCGCCAGGCTTCCCGCCCCCGCAAAAATTGTGACAGCTATGGAAACCAGACTGAAAACGTTTTCCATGGCTCCTGAAACCAGTAAGGTGGCGAACACACCGTCACCCAGCGGCAGGCAGAGCAGGAAGATCAGTTCTCGCGTTCCTTCGTCAAGAACCGACAGATGCTGTGAAGCGCCGTCACTCAGTTGATCCAGAACCATAGAAAACTGTTCACCGGTTAAGACACGGTTGAAAGGTTCCGGAGCCTTTGAAGCTTAGTTCCAGGTAAGCTTGGCTCCGTTAAAGAAGTTAGACTTGGACTTGAAGATAAAAGCAGCTGTACCAACAGTTTCGACAAGCGTTCCGACAGCTGCTTTAAGCCTCATACGACAGGTTAATAAACCGGTGTTTAAATAATTTTTCAGTCTTCCAGGAACACCGGCTCTCCTTTCTCCAGCATCTTGATGTCGTCGAACCAGACCGTTGGTTCTTCAACGATCGAGTCCCAGTGGATCTCTGATTCCACAGAGTTCTCTTCCTTCTCCGCGAATCCGGAGGAGTCGCCTAAAGCTACGTGAACCGTTCCCAGAACTTTTTCGTCCTGGATAACGGTTCCGACCAGCCTGGCTTTCGGATTGGTGCCGAACCCGAACTCTGCGATGTTGTCCGCGTTCTCCACGTTCCTTATCGCTTCTACCAGCTCTGAATCTTTATCGCCTTCGATTATTTCTTTCACGCGGCCGTCTTCGATTTTAAGTTTGGCGCTGCCTTCCGCCAGTCCTGTGTCAAACTTCAGGAC
>JBDGSH010000051.1:0-1064 GCA_042217665.1 Candidatus Nanohaloarchaea archaeon | reverse complement strand
CCATACCTGTTTTGTGATGCCTGGCAGCGTTGCGCCTCGTACACCGGCTTCTGTCGCTGCTTCTCTGGCCTCGGTGTGGGAGATCGATTTGACGGTTGGCGCGATGAAAACGTCGAACTGCTTCATCTTTCTAGCTACATCTTCCGGCGGCTCCTGACCTGCTTTTTCCGGCTCCTCGTACTCCACGTATTCGTACTCTATGCCGCGTTCATCTAAGACTTCGAAAAGTGCTTCGAAAAGCTCCCTGTCGTTGCTGTCGTTCAGAACTATCACTTCTTCGTCTTCCTGGATTTGAAGGCATTGATCGATTATGGTTTCGGCGCCGGCTTTCAAGCTCATGGAAAGTTTTTCTGTGGAGAAAGGTTTAACGTTATCCCGCAGCAAGTTAAAAAAACTCTTTACCCGAGTTAAGATTATCCATGTCTGAGAAAAACCAGGAAGAAAAAAGCCTTGAGGAAATCGTTGAACAGGAGCTTGAAGAAAACGATAAAGAAGACGTTCCGCACCCTCTGGAGCGATACGGAGACCGGATAGTCGACTACGTGAAAGAAGAGTTCCAAAGGATAGAAAACAATGGGGGCGTGGCTTCAGAAGCGAAGGTTTCCGCCGACGAGATGATTGAACAAACAGAACTAACAAGCAGAACCCAGCTTAGAAGAGCTGTCTCCACTCTGGGCAAGACAGAATACGTCGAAAAATGGAACAGATACAGGTTCAAGAAAGATCGGCTAGACAAGCTTCAAACAGAAATAGAAAACCTGGAAAACCAACCTACGATCGAAGAGGAAGAAGAACTGGTCGAAAGATACGTAAGCAACCATCGAGAAGTGGAGCGATCAGATATCGAAGAACTACTTGAAGAAAAACTGGACTACGAAGTAACGGAAGGAATAGTAAGCAGCAGGATAAGAAGATCAGACATCGAAATCAAGAAAAAAGTCGGAACCAGAGCATTTTACACTGCCTCGGTGGCTCAGCCTGGCTAGAGCGGTCCCCTCGTACGGTTACGCTCGTACGGCGCAACAGAGCATTCAGTTAAGCTGAATGCACTTTGAAGAAGTCAT
>JBDGSH010000050.1:0-3318 GCA_042217665.1 Candidatus Nanohaloarchaea archaeon | reverse complement strand
CTTCTATAAAGTCTCTTAGAACGTATAATATATCGTCCTGTAACTCCGACTCATTGGCCATGATTTGGTTTTTTAGTAGATCCCTTATGTTAGTTTCGTATGCTACTTGTTATTCCCCTTGTAATTCCTTGTTATATGGTGCTGAAATCCACCAATTCTTGATGAGCGAAGACCTGTACGAGGAGTTAATACCGTTTGTTCGTCGCTCTTCCAACCGGGAGGACATACTTACTTATCTAAAAAATGAAGGTCCTGCAACTCCTACAGATATAGCGGAAGAAACAGGTATGCACAGGAATCATGTCAGCAATCGTCTTTCGGAGCTACGGGAGAAGGGTTTAGTAGAAGTTACTAACCCTGAAGACAGTCATCACCGCTATTACAGGATTAAGGATAAAGGAAAAGAAGTTTTGGAAGAACTGTAATCCAGCAAAGTTTTAGATTGAATCTAAAAAAGTGATATAAGGCTTAAACAAGTAAGTAGTTGGCGATGAACAAGGACGACTTCGCTGAGAAGGCATTGAAGATACTTGAAGAAAATGAATCTGGATATGCAGCGAACCTTCACCATGCGCGGAAAGCGGCAAGAGCACTGGGGATGGAAGGGGATTATGACGAGTTCTGCGAGAAGCTACTGAACGATATCAACAGTTCTTCAGAAAATAAGATGATTAACCGAGGACAACTGGATTTTGTTCTACACAAGCTGGGCAAGGAGCTATGAAAAGCAGCAAGAGACGTGGGCAGTAACTGTTTCTCGCACCTGGGCAGGTCCCTTCTCACGGAATGCCTTTGCCCAGATTATCAAGCTAGTCCTGAAACTTGGTTCCGCATTCGCAGCACTCGAAGTGTAACGGGATATTCCGGACGTAGTGCCGCTTTATGTACGCAAACCGACAGCCACAGTCTGGGTCTGGGCATTTCTTATGGGCTACTTCGCCGTACTCTGGATGTTCTGTCTTGATGTATGCAGTCATAGTCAAATCACGTGGTATTTAGCATTTCATTCCCCTGACTTCTCCATAATCTCTCTGGCCTCCATGTAGTCCTCTTTGATTTGTTCTTCGGACATACCTGCATAGATTTGAGTGGTGTCGATGTTCTGGTGTCCGAGGACCTTTTGTATGGTTTCCAAATCTCTCCCTGCGTCACGGAGATGTTGTGCGATGGAGTGCCTCAGTTTGTGCGGCGAAACATCTATACCGAGACCTTTAGTTGAACGCCTCAACATATCGTCAACCTTCTGTACCTCCTTTTCGATTCTGATGGCGTTGTCGAGTCCAGGGCTTCCGACTGTTTCTTCACCATCCCATTCTTCATCACTGATATACTTGAACAGTCGTTCATTCTCGTCTAAGTCCTCAATATAATCCTCCAGCTTATCAGTCAATTTGTCTGTGAAGAACACCGTTCTTTTGTTTTTACTTTTGGAAATCTCTTTCGGCACGCTTATGCTGTTACTTTCTACATCGACCTGATTCTTCTGGATTTGAAGCAGCTCACTAATCCTCATACCTGTATCATATAGGAGCAAGGTGAGTAGTTCGTCACGTTCAGCTTTTTCCTCGTCCTTCTCGATTTTTTGGAAGCTGTTCTTGCCTCTTATTTTACTCCATCTATACCTAATATTGTTGAGAACTATCTGTATCTCCTGCCGGTCTAAAGCACTATCTTTGTTGAGTTTGTCTATATCTTTCCTGTCATATGTGAATTCTTCTCTCAGCCCTGACTGGCCGGTATAATCCAGCCACTTCTTCACCGCAGGTACTACCACATTCCTGTTTTTCCAGAAATTAAAGTTGAAGTCACTTCCCTCCGGCCATGTATGAGTTCTCAAGGCATCTTCTAGTTCAGTCAGGTCGTCTTGGTCTTCAACGTCCAAAAGGGATTCATCTACAAATCTAATGCGGTATAAAACACGCATATACTTCTTCAGAGTCCTGCTGCTTAACTCATCAGAGTAATATTGGTAGAAATCGCCTAATTCATCATACATATCTTTGTTGTCGATGCTGATAATGTTTTCCGTCATATAAATTCATATTTATATTCCAAAACCCATAAAGGCTGTTATTAGATGCTATTGATTCATCTAAAGCTATTTTTGACGGCCTACTTGCTTAATTACCCTATCCCATTGGGTTCAGATATGGCTGCTTCCACATCTCCCTTGAAGACTTCCGAGAAAAATAAGAGCTTAAGTTAGATGGCGAGCTTTTGACCATTAGTTCTTAGCCATTCTCTCCTTCTTTCATAATCTGGTATTATAGACCTTAGAGTATTCCAGAACATATCAGAGTGGTCTTGTCTTTTCAAATGGCATAATTCATGTGCGATTACATAGTCCTGTATTTCTTGAGGAGCTAGAACAAGTCTCCAGTGTAGTTTTATTTCTCCTGATTTGTTTTCTCCCCATTTATTCTCATAATCTACAATATTCACTTCTTCAGGTTCTTGTCCTATTTCCTCAGATAGTTTATATGTCCTATCAACTAGTTTTTCAGAAGCTTTTTGTTGATACCATTCCTTCACACTTCGTGCAACTTCCTTTCTCCTCTTAGAATCATTTTCGTAATTAGAAGACTTTATTATGAATTTCTCACCTGTAAAGTTAACTTCGGTATTTTCTCCGCTTCTAACCTTCATCAGGTATCTTCTGCCTTTGTACAGTAGTTTCTCTCCGCTCAGAAACTCTTTGTTCTTCGGTGGCCATGTCTCTTCTTCAATTCTATTTATTTTTTCAAGTATCCAAGGTTTCTTTTCCTTCAGTGTTTCTTCTATATCTTCTTTGTCTAAATCTATGGGAGATTTTACCTCAATTTCCTTGTCGGAATTAACCTTCAAACCTATGGTATCTCTTTCATTACTCCATTCTACCTGGTAAGGGACTTTCAGCTGTCCTATATGGATAGAGCTAATAATGTTCACCTCCGATCTTCATCAGCTCGTTAGTGATAGACTTTATCTGAGGCTGTTCCAGACCGAGCTCGTGTAGTAGGATCTTTATTTCTCTTTTTATCTTCTTTCTAGTTTTAACCTTGTTTTTCCAATCCACAACATTGTTGGATTCGAATATTTCGGAAATTTCTTTTGCGGTGTCTCTTAGCTCCTCTTCATCTGCTTGGTCTACTTTAGCTTCCAGTGTGTTGTAGAAAGAAAGCTGAGTAGTGTTTGAGAAACCCATGCTCTTGGCCTTCTTCTTACGGTTCTTGATCTCTCTACTCACTTGCTTCATCTTCTCAATGTACTCCTTCTCCTCAATCCTCTGCTGCTTGTACTCCTCGATAATTTCTTCTACTTTTTCTTGTAGAGAGCCAT
>JBDGSH010000005.1:0-3036 GCA_042217665.1 Candidatus Nanohaloarchaea archaeon | reverse complement strand
TAGAAATGGCGGAACACTACCGAGAAATCGGCGACCCAAAAAAAGACCTGCTGCTCAAAGGCCAGGAAATCAACCCGGGAATCGCACCGATCGCACGCATGAACCTCTTCCTCCACGACCTTAACGGAGAAATCGCACGAGAAGACTCGCTGGCTAACCCACAGTTCACAGAAAACGGCGAGTTAGAGAAGTTCGACTACGTACTGGCTAATCCTCCATTCAGTGCAGACTGGCAGAAAGACGCATGCCAGGACGACAAGTTTAATCGTTTTGACTGGGGAATGGCACGCAAAGACCGTGCGGATTATGCGTTCATCCAACACATGATCGCCTCGCTGAACGAACAAGGTAAAATGGCCTGCGTCATACCACACGGAGTACTGTTCAGAAAGCATGAATCCAAGTTCAGAGAACCAATGCTCAAACCGGAAAACGACATGGTGGAAGCAGTAATAGGCCTACCAGAAAACCTGTTCCAAAACAACTCCATCCCCTCAGGAATCCTCGTAGTCAACAAAGACAAGCCGTCCGAACGACAGGGACAGGTACAGTTCATCCACGCCGCCGACGAAAACTTCTACGAAGAACTCAGCAACCAGAACAAACTCACAGAAAACGGAATCAAAGAAATCGTGGAAAAATACAGGAACTGGGAGACAGAGGAACGAGTCTCCAGAGTAGTCGACCTCGAAGAAATCCGCGAAAACGACTACAACCTCAACATCGCCCTCTACGTCGACACCACCCAACCCGAAGAAGACATTCAGGTTTCGGAAGAACTGCAACAGTTGAAACAGCTGCAACAAGAAAGATCAGATATCGAAGAAACCCTAGAAAAACACATGGAGAAGCTTGATTACACTTGATACAGAAATCTATAAAAAAGTTTGTTACATGAATCTTAGACGGGGGAGGATTATGACAAAAGAAGATGACCCGTTGGAAAGACTTGAACTCGATAAAAACTCTATAGACAGAGAAAAGCTTGCTGATGCCTTGGAGGACTATATAGGCATAGATCAAGAGACTGCTGAACCAGTATTTAGGGCCAAATATGGATCACTATCTGATAAGCAAAAAATTGTTGCCTATCTTCTCTACAGAAAGGCTGTAGTGGCTCTAGGGAAAGAACCTGAAGACGAGGAAGGTGTAGAATCAAGACAAATATCAGATCAGACCGGTGTCAACTACAACACTGCCAGAGGCACCCTTTCCAGGGAAGATTACATCGAGAACGATAAGGAAAACGGAGGCTACCTGATTCCAGGCTACTCAATGAATGATGCAATTGAGGTGCTTCCAGATGGTGAGTGAAGAAGAATTTGAAGAACTTCAGGAGCGCGTTGAACAGCTCGAGGACATAGTATTAAGCGATTCGTCTCCCGATTACTCTGAAAATAAGAAAGAGTCAGTAGCCGAATTTATGGCAAGGCATGAGGCTTCAACCCACAATGATAAAGTCCTAGTAATGGGGTACTACCTAGAACATATCGAAGGCGAAGAAAACTTCACTTCAGGAGAGCTAGAAGACTATTACCGTAAAACCAAACTTAAAGCGCCTAAAACTATCGCAGTTCCTCTCAACCACAATGCAAAGAAGGGCTTGATTATGGAAGATGGAGAGGATGGACAGACGAAGGAATGGATTCTGACCAGAAGCGGAGAACAGAAAGTAGAGAATGAATTAAGAGGAGATAATGAGTGATACAGAACAGCGAACTCCTATCTGAGATAGAAGACGCCGATCTGGATGAAACACTCTTCGAGGAACTTCTGGAAGAACACGATGGAATAAGAAAGGCCTTCAATCGGAAGGATTATGAAAAAACTCTGAACAAGACCGGCAAGTTTGTGGAAACCACTTTTCAGATCCTTCAGGAAATAAAAGATGGAGAACACGACGCGAGACCCAGTTTTAATGATGTTAAAGGAGAGCTGGAGGATGAAGAAAAAGGCGAGTATCCAGAAAGCATCCGCAAGATAATGCCGCGAGTGGCAAAATCAATGTATACTTTCAGAAGCGAGAGAGGAGGATCACATAAGGTAGAGATTGATCACCAGTATATCGATGCCCACTTCAATGTACAGGCAGCTAGGTGGATCGTTGCAGAACTGCTCAGAATCTACGGAGATGGCGATCTAGAAGTCGAAGAACTTGAGTCACAGGTTCAAAACATAGCAACGAGAAGCCTGCCGTTAGTAGAAGAATTTGAAGACGGAGATATCGTAATTTTGCATCAGGATGCGTCTATCGAACAGGAAACAATGATGGTTCTCTACCATTTCTATCCAGAAAGAGTTGAAACAGAGAAATTAATGGATATGATGAGCCATCAGAAAAGAAACTCAGTGAGCCAAGCACTGCGGAGAGCAGAGGAAAGAAGAGTGATACACAGAAACGAGGATGGAGAAAAATTAACTGAACGCGGAAAACAGGAAATAGAGGAAAAATACGGACCAGAACTACAAGAGGACAAAGAATCATGACAGAACAAGCAAGTCTTGGAGAAATTTCTGAGGAAGAACAACAGAAATCAGAAGAAACTGAGCACTATGAGCTAGGCAAAGTGCCAGAAGATTGGAACGTAGTTAGGATGGCGGATAGAACAGAAATAGAAATGGGGAGCTCTCCGAAATCAGAATTTTACAATGAGGAAGGTGAAGGCCTACCCTTCTTCCAAGGAAATAACGAGTTCGGAAAAAAATATCCTGAAAAAGAAGTTTGGTGCAGTGAACCTGTAAAAACTGCTGAAGAAGGCGATATTTTGATCAGTGTCAGAGCACCGGTTGGAGACTTGAATATAGCAAGAGAAAAAAGCTGTATTGGACGAGGCCTCGCAGCCATCTCCAACAAAGACTTTAACAGAGAATATCTTTTCTACCATCTACAAGAGAGGAAAAAATGGCTCCAGAGAATCAGCGCTGGGAGTACATACGACTCAATCAACAGCTCACAACTCAAAAATCTAAAGCTGCGGCTGCCAGAAAAAGATGAGCAGCGGCGGATCGCCTCTGTTCTCTACAATGTGGATCAGG
>JBDGSH010000049.1:0-3068 GCA_042217665.1 Candidatus Nanohaloarchaea archaeon | reverse complement strand
CGGATTGACCAAACTGATTAGATACAAGGTTTTTCCGAACGTCATCTGTATCTTGATTGCGTCTAAATTGAACTAGCATAGAAACACACCTCAGAGTTTCTGAATTTTCCCGGGGTTACTTTCAAAGACAGACCCTTGATCCTTCAGTTTTTGGATTATATCCTCTACAGATTGCTCACTCATATCCAAAGAATCTATGACTTTATCCACAGAAGCGCCTTCCTGATCAGAAGCATGTTCTTCGATGGCCTCTTTCACACGCCTAAACCTCTGATTGTTGACCGATTCAACTTCCTTAAAATCATCTTTACCTATATCAAAGCCTATAGATTCGTAACAACGCCTGAAGAAGTCAAAAGCCTGGCTAACATGCTCACTGCTAACTTCTTCCTCCAAATTAATCCTTGCATGAGCGATACTGACAGCAGCCAAAGCCTCAACATGACGAAGTTTAATCCTGTCAACCTCTCCACCAAACAGGCTTTCACAGGCCTGTAACACCGTTTCCTTTGCGTCTTCGGTAAACTGAGGATTAATTCTTTGAGCATAACTGAGATACTTGAACAGCATTTCATCAGATAATGTATCTCCATCAGAAATACTCTGATCAAGATTCTGCTCAAGGATTCCACGAGCTTTCTCCATTTTCGCATCAATATCCTTATCATCTTCAACAGCCAGCATAACCCCGAAACGGGACAAAAGATCATCTTTACTTATCGGCACTTGCTCATATTTCGGCTCACACTCATCAAAACTGTAATGAGGGCTTGGATTACCTATAGCAAACTCGGCAACATCAGCTGATAACTTAGTCTGAAGACCCGCCTTTGACAACGTGATAGTCTCCTCAGATAAGGCCTCGTTATAAGCACTGTAGGCTTCATCCTGCAGATCATCAATCTCATCAGTAATATGGAAGCCGCCGTCAGCCATTGCCAGAGAACCGGCTTCAGCAGTCCACTCATTAGTCATGTCATCCTGGACAACAGCAGCAGTAAGACCTACCTTAGTAGCTCCCGTAGCGACTGACTTCATCACTTTATTACCGTTCTCAGAGGTGTACCCAGCTAAAGCAGATTTGGCTGTTCCAGGATCTCCAACACAAAGGAAATGAACATTTCCGAAGTCCTCTGTCCTACCTAGTAAAAAGACTATAAAGCTCTCCTTCAGCAATTCCTGGCCCACAATCTCCTCAGAAGCATACGAGTTCACCAGATAATCCTTAACGTCATCTCTCCGTGAAATCTCCTGAATCCTGCTCTCCTCGTTCGGAGACAAATCTTCAATGTCCCACTTACTCTGCTCAACCTGAATATTATTCGCTATCAATCGAAAAGACTGGAACTCATCGCTCTTCCTTTTCTTGTAAGTATCAACATAACCAACAATGCTGACACCGCTGCCGATAGCCTTCAAGTTTTTACTTTCATCCTCAGCCAGCTCGCCTTCCAAGACCGCTATTATTTTTTCACGGCTTCTCTTATCAGGCTTTTCCTTGATATTCACGTAACGCACAGTCTTATGCTTCTCCCGTAGAGTTTCAAATTTTTTACTACCACAATCACATTTGTAAGGAGTTTTTAGCTTGCTGTTGCTTTCCTGATCTTTCTCATACCTCTCACCGCACTGACTGCACTCGAAAACCGCTGAAACAATCTTGCTGCCAGGCCTAGAAACGCTCTGGATAACTCCTTCAACCTGGACCAGTTTATTCCTGTCACGAGCAGATAGTTCATTGATCGACTGAGTATCCACATCATCGATATTCTTCACACGGACATCCGGATCATCTGTAACTTCTGGAAGACTGGCAACAGCCTCCTCAGCAGCACCTAAAACCTTGTCAGGATCACGAAGCAGATCATCAGCTAACTCATGATTGAACTTCTGCAACTTACCGTAGTCCAGGTAAACATAGTTCCTTCCTACACTGCATTTCTCAACCTGTCTGAACCCGTACTTTTCATCTTCAAAGTATTCAACGAACTCATCGAAACCGTTTTCATAATCGAAGATTTCTTCAGTGTCCTTTTTCTGTCTCTCACGCTTTCTGATCTTTCTGAGTAAATTCCTGCCTTCCTCTGTAAGATCATACATCCACTTACGGCCATCCTTCTCACGCTGTAGAAGATTCTCGTCATTCGCTAACTCCTTCATAACTTGGGAGAGCATCTTTTCTCCACTGAACACTTCTTGAATAGTCTCATCTTTATCATACAAGCTGTAAGCGTTGATTTCTCCATACTTCTTCACTTTATTCAAAACTGTTTTCCTACTTCTCTCTAAATCCATAGTCCAATCACCTTAGAAATTGAAAAAATCTGAAAAGGCCCTGAGTTTCCTGAGTGTCTTACTATTCTTTCCGTAGAGTGTTCAACAGTAAGGTTTTCGGGTACTGAGTATTCCGCTGAGTTTCCTGAGTTTCCTGAGTATTTACTCAGCTTACTCAGCTTACTCACATCACCTGCTTGAGTTTTTTCCGGCTTCTTTTCTGCTTCTTCAGGCCTTAACTGGTGATACTCAGGATACTCACAGGGTTTTGCTTCTTCATTATCTCGTTTCATTTCTTGCACCTCAGTTGAGGGAAAAATCTTGAGGAGTTCCGCAGTTAGGACATTGGAGGTAGGAGATCTCGGTCTCACTATCAATATCTTCGAGGAGTCCGTTTTCCTTTAGGTTTTCTTCGAATTCTTTACGGAAGAATTTTTGACCGCAGTTATCGCATTCTGGCCTCCAGGGAACATTCTCTCTAAAGGCCTCTAGGAGCTGATCCCGGGTAGCTGCTACCATCGCTGGTTCTCCCTCCATTCATCTTTTCGTTCCATTTTTAGGCCTCCATGTAGTCGGAAAGGTTCTTTCCCTGATTTTGCTCTTCTTTTAATGCTGTGGCGTTATCCCGCCATCTTGCGAGCTTCCTCGCTTCTGCTCCCAGCTGGTAGAAGGCTTCTGTCCCTGGCTTCGGTAGTTTCACTGTCGTCCACCTCTGATGTTTTCCAGGCCTTCTTCTACAAGCCTTCTTACTGCTTCTGCGAAGCTGATGCCAGAAGAGTTAGAAACTCTCTGGA
>JBDGSH010000048.1:0-2438 GCA_042217665.1 Candidatus Nanohaloarchaea archaeon | reverse complement strand
GATTATGAGATTGAGCAGCCGGAGGATGTTGGGAAGGTGATTCTGGATCATTACCATAGCTAGCTCATCTTATTTTCTACCTTTATAGTCCCCAAAAATAGTAATTTTATAAGTATGGAATAAGATAGTTTGTTTGTGGTTGAGCTACTTGAGTGGGCGGAAGAGAGGCCGATTTTCAACCTTAACGAGGCAGAAAGAGTTACATGCCTGGATAGAGGCTATTTAAGGAAGAAGCTGTCTCGATATGCTAGTAGAAATAAACTGCATCGTGTAGAGAGAGGCAAATACACTTTCCATGACGATCCGCTTATCTACGCCAGTCACATCGAAACTCCGTCCTATATTTCGCTCTGGTCCGCTCTAAGTTTTTACAACTTGACGACCCAGCAACCCACCAAAGTTCAGGTTATATGTTCGGAAAACAGGGAGGGCCTGTCTGATATAGAGTTCCACAGCTCAAAACAGGTCTTTGGATACACTAAAGCGAGGTACAGAGGGTTTGAGATCTTTGTAGCGAAGAAGGAGAAGCTGTTCCTTGACATACTGAAGTATGGAGAGGTTCCGGTAGAGGAACTGGAAGAACTCGCACAAGATCTGGATGAAGAAAAAATGGTGGAATATTCTCAGAGGATCGACAGCAAGGCGGTTTCAAAGCGCGCAGGATATCTGGTTCAGAAATTCACAGGCAAAAAACTGGAGAGACTTAAAGTAGAGGACTCGAACTATCCTGTACTGGATCTAACCAAAACCAGGAAGGGGAAAACAGACTCCGAGTGGCGCCTGAAGGTGAACAATGATGCTTTCTGAAAGCCGGATAGAGGAGGTATCCAGAACTCTTACAGACGGTAACAGAGGCCATGCGGAGAAACTCTACCTTCAGGACATAATCCTGTCAACTATCAGCAGGGAGACTGTTGACGAACTGGTTTTCAAAGGCGGAACCGCGTTACTAAAGTTCTACCAGCTGGATAGGTTCTCCGAGGATCTGGACTTCAGTAAAAACGGCGAGATAGATCTGAATAAACTTCTAGACAAGATAGAAAGAGACTTGGAGAACTTCGGAGCTGAAGTACAGGAGAAAAAGATTGAAGACTCAGAGAGAAACTTCAAAGCCCGGCTGGGAATAAAAGGTCCTTTATACAGCGGTGAGAGAAGAACTCTGTCTTTCATAAGAATAGAGATAAACAAGAAAAGCGGTGTGGAGAAAATAGACATACAGAGATACACTCCGAGATTCCAGGATATCACGGCTTTTGAACTCCCTGTCCTGACGCAGGAGGAAATTTTAGCGGAAAAGATAAGAGCTATCAGAACCCGTGAAAAACCCAGAGACCTGTACGACATCTATCATCTTTTGAATAAAAAAGTTGAGATAGATGAAGACCTGGTTAGCACCAAACTGGATTACTACGATCTTTCCCATGATAAAGAAGCAACTCTGGAAAGCGCCAAGAATCTGGAGAAAAACTGGGACGCTATTTCCGCTTTAACCTATTCAAAACTGCCTGGATTCCAGGAAGCTCTTGAAACATTGAAGAAAGGCCTGGAATAGACTTACTCCTCTCTGATTCTTTCCTTAGCCCATTTGACCAGGTCTGATGTTAGGAACAGACTTGAATCTTTCCTGAGTTCTTCGATTGCCTCTAAGGCCTCTGCCTGGCTTAGAATATCTTCTGAATACGCTCTTGAAACTAAAGCGAGAGTTCCATGAGCATCAATCTGAAATCTCTCGGCTGCGTCTCTGGCGTCCAGATCATCCGTGAAAATCAAGTCTATGTCCTCCTGAACGCAGAGCGAGATAGAAGTCGATTCTCCAAGTTCTATACCGTACTTGTTGCTGAGATGCTTGGCTCTGTCTTTTGACTCAGGGCTCAACTCTAACACGCTTAATCCTGATTTTTCTACTACTTCCTGGCCTACTTCTTTCTTAACTTCTTCTGTAGTTGCCTTATTTTCTATAACTTCCAATACGTACAGTCTTCCTATCTGATCCAGGTGTATTATCGGCCCGGCGTCCAGAACTGCTTCATCTATCACTTTTTAGACCCCATTCAACGTCTTCCTTTACTGCTTCCTCAAGCCTTTCAGCCTTCAACTCTCTCAGCCTTTCTCTCACCGCATCCCTGACCAGTTCAGACCTGTTGGCGTAGTAACCTTCCTCTACCGCATCATTCAACTCGTCCAGAAGCTTTTCCGGAAACTTTGTAGGTACCGCTTTCGAACCCATACAAGCCTATACTATCGTGATACTTTTATATCCATGGTTTTCGCCAGGACGTTCCTTTATTAACCATAATGCATAACTTATGCATATTCAAGGTTTGATACGGAATGCCAGAAGCACCTGTAACACGTGAAGAAATTGAAAATGCGCCGATAAAAGCCAAAATCAGAGCAGGAGAAGAAGTTGTGAAGCGAGCACTGGAGGAGCACGACTC